>CALFTN010000083.1 GCA_937916395.1 uncultured Clostridia bacterium
GAAGTTGATACCTGCTTTTTTAATCATTCTTGCAAGCTCTCTTACTGTGATTGAAGCATCAATATCAGGAAGACCTTTAACTGCTGTGTGGTCAAGTCTTTCTGCTTCAAATTTCTTTGCAGTACAAGGCATAACAGATACAACATAAATATCTTTAGGGTCAATACCCATTTTTTCAGCATAATAGGTTTTTGCTACTGAACCGAACATACCTTGTGGTGATTTACAAGATGAAAGATTAGGAATGAATTCTGGGTAATAATGTTCGCAGAATTTAATCCAACCTGGTGAGCAAGATGTGATTAAAGGAAGATTTTCCTTCTTTTCAAATCTCTCAAGGAATTCTGTTGCTTCTTCCATAATTGTAAGGTCAGCTGTGAAGTTAGTGTCAAACACTTTGTCGAAACCGAGCATTTTAAGAGCTGCAACCATTTTACCAGTAACGATTGTGCCCATTTCTTTACCGAATTCTTCACCGAGTGCAACACGAACTGCAGGAGCAGTCTGAACAATAACGTGCTTTGAAGGGTCATTAATAGCAGCAAATACTTTAGCTGTATCATCTCTTTCTGAAAGAGCACCTGTTGGGCAAGCTGTGATACATTGACCACAAGATACACAAGCAACATCGTTAAGATTATATTCAAAAGCTGAGCCAATATGAGTATCGAAGCCACGTGCATTAGCACCAATTACAGAGATACCCTGAAGTTTCTCACAAGCTGCAACGCAACGACGGCAGAGAATACATTTTTCGTTATCTCTGTACATATGAGTTGCAGAATCATCAATAGCATAATTGATAAATGCACCATCATATTTATTTGCATCTTCAATGCCATAATCTTTACAAAGCTGTTGAAGCTCACAGTTACCACTTCTTACACAAGAAAGACATTCTTTTTTGTGTGTTGAGAGGATAAGCTCAAGAGTTGTTTTTCTTGATTCAATTACTTTTGGTGTGTTTGTGAAGATTTCCATACCTTCGTTAACTGGGAATACGCAAGATGCAACAAGACTTCTTGCACCCTTAACTTCAACTACACAAATACGACATGCACCAATAGCATTTATATCTTTAAGATAGCAAAGTGTAGGAATTTCAATACCTGCACTGTGTGCTGCTTCGAGAATTGTACTTCCGGCAGGAACTTGATAGTCGAAGCCATTGATTTTAATATTAACTAAATTTTCCATCATCAGTTCCTCCTTATTTATTTATAGCCTTTGGCTTACAGTTACCAATACAAACACCGCATTTTACGCACTTATCTGTGTCGATTGTGAATGATGCGAGTTTGTGGCCAGGAGCGATATAATCTGTTCTTGTAATTGCTTCAACAGGGCAGTTTTTAGCACAGACACCGCAACCGATACATTTATCTTTATCAATTGAGAATGAAACAAGGTCTTTACAAACACCTGCTGGACATTTCTTATCAACAACGTGAGCGATATATTCATCTTTAAAACGTTGATATGTAGAAAGAACAGGGTTTGGAGCAGTCTGACCAAGACCACAGAGTGAGTTTTCTTTGATGTAGTTACAAAGTTTTTCCATTCTGTCAAGGTCTTCCATAGTACCTTTACCGCTTGTGATTTTTTCAAGAATTTCAAGAAGTCTTCTTGTACCAACACGACAAGGAGTACATTTACCGCAAGACTCATCAACTGTGAATTCAAGGAAGAACTTTGCAATGTCAACCATACAGTCATCTTCGTCCATAACGATAAGACCACCTGAACCCATCATTGCACCTTTAGCAACAAGGTTATCATAGTCAATTTCAATATCAAGTAAGTCTGCAGGAAGACATCCGCCTGAAGGACCACCTGTTTGTGCAGCCTTGAATTTTTTACCATTTGGAATACCGCCACCGATATCTTCAACGATTTCACGAAGTGTAGTACCCATAGGAACCTCAACAAGACCTGTGTTGTTGATTTTACCACCTAATGCGAAAACTTTAGTACCCTTACTGTTTTCAGTACCCATTGAGTTAAAGAATTCTGCACCTTTAAGAATAATCTGTGGAATATTAGCAAATGTTTCAACGTTATTTTCTGTTGTTGGTTTGCCAAAAAGACCTTTAACTGCTGGATATGGAGGACGAGGACGTGGTTCACCACGATTACCTTCAATAGATGTCATAAGAGCAGTTTCTTCACCGCAAACGAATGCACCAGCACCAAGACGAATGAATAAATCAAAGTCAAAGCCTGAGTTAAAGATATTTTTACCTAAAAGACCATATTCACGAGCATCGTCAATAGCCTTCTGAAGACGCTGAACAGCAATTGGGTATTCAGCACGAACATAAACGTAACCTTCTGTAGCACCTGTAGCATAACCGCAGATTGTCATAGCTTCAACGAGGCAGTGTGGGTCACCTTCAAGAACTGAACGGTCCATAAATGCACCTGGGTCACCTTCGTCGGCATTACATACAACATATTTCTGGTCTGCTTTATTAGCAGCAGTAAAGCTCCATTTTCTACCTGTAGGGAAACCACCGCCACCACGGCCACGAAGACCTGAATCAATAACAGTCTGAATAACTTCATCAGGTGTCATTTCTGTAAGAGCTTTTGCAAGTGCACGGTAACCGTCATAAGCAATATACTCTGTAATATCTTCTGGGTTAATAACACCGCAGTTTCTGAGTGCAACTCTGTGTTGCTTTTTATAGAAGTTTGTTTCGCTTAAAGGTTTAACAGCTTCTTCTGTAACAGTCTCACTGTAAAGAAGTCTTTTAACAATACGACCTTTGAGAAGATGTTCTTCAACAATTTCTGGAATATCTTCTACTTTAACCTCACTATAGAAGCATCCTTCTGGATAAACAATCATAATTGGGCCTAATGCACAAAGACCGAAACAACCTGTTCTTACAACCTGGATTTCGTCTTGGAGACCCTTTGCCTTAATGTTTTCATTAAGTGCATCTATAAGTTCGCCACTGTGGCTTGAAGTACAACCTGTACCACCACAAACGAGAACGTGGGCACGATACATAAATCTCTCTCCTTCTCTTATTTAGTCACAGCGCCAACTGTGTATTCAACAACAGGTTTACCATTAACAAGATGTTCTGCTACTACTTTTTGAGCTTTTTCAGCAGTCATCTGAACATAAGTAACCTTTTCTTTACCTGGTTCAAAAATTTCTACGATTGGTTCATACTGGCACATACCAATACAGCCTGTTTGTGTAACAGAAACATGTTGAACATTTCTTTTTGCAACTTCATCAACAAGTGCTTTTAAAACAGGACGTGCACCTGCAGCAATACCACAAGTAGCCATACCTACAACAACTCTGATACCATCGTTACCGTCAGCATCACGAGCAGCAAGCTGTGCCTGAGCTTTTTCTTTTATAGCAAGTAACTCTTCAAGAGATTTCATAAAAGTCATCCTTTCAATAATTCGTTATATTGTTCGTTTAAATATTCTTCTATCCAATTCATAACCGATGGTTCAGAAAGTGGTACACCATCAAGGATTTTTTTTATTTCGACTGTTGAGAAAATTGCTTCTCTATCATCCAAAATACGTCTATATAAAAAATCTTTATCGGCATTCATTGAAACTATTGTCACAATGGTAGAGGCAATATCGCCCAAAGGTGTAAAATCAATGCTGTCTGTTTTGTAAAGAGCATTAATTTTTGTACCTACACCCTTTTCTGACTCTATAGTGAACTTTCCACCCGTCTGCTCACAGGACATTTTAAAAAGTGGAATTCCCATTCCAACCTTTCTGGTTGTTCTTGTTGTAAAAAATGGGTCTATTACACTTTTAACCTGTTCTTCTGTCATTCCACAGCCATTGTCATAAATTCCAATTAAAAGAGTTTTATCTTTTGTATTTTCATTCACAACAATTTCGGTAAGTGAAGAACCTGCAGAAATTGAGTTTTGTGCAATATCAAGAATATTAAGTGAGAGTTCTCTCATCAGTTCATATATTTTGCAAGGATACCAGGAATATCGTCTGCAGTAACCTTACCATAAACCTCGCCGTTGATTGTGAAAACAGGTGCAAGACCGCAAGCACCGATGCAACGACAAGCTTCAAGTGAGAATTTACCATCATCAGTACATTCACCTGCACCGATTCCTAAAACCTCACTGATTTTATCAAGAATTTGTTGTGAACCTTTAACGTAACAAGCTGTACCAAGACAAACAGAAATATCATACTCACCTTTTGGTGAAAGTGAAAACTGTGCATAGAATGTTGCAACACCATAAACTTTTTCAAGCGGAACATCCATACCTTCAGCAATCATAACTTGAACTTCTCTTGGCAAATAACCATAAATGCCCTGTGCTTCTTGCATTACGTGCATAAGCTGACTTTTGTCATCTTTGCATTCTGCAATTACAGCATCAAGCTTTGCTTTTTGTTCAGGAGTACCTTTAAAAGGTATGCTACTGATTTTTTTAAGCATTAATAATTCCTCCATTTCAAAAATAGAAACTATATAAAGTGGCTTTTCACCACATACATACCTTGTAATTATACCAATTTGCGACAAAAAAGTCCATAGAAAAAACACACTTTTTTCTTAGAATTGATATTTTTTTAACATTTTTCTGTTTTGCATAAAAAAGAAGGGTTATTTTTTGTATCTTTAAACGATATACCCATCTTTCGCATCAATTTTTAGATGTTTTTTCCAATAGATTAATAGTTTTTATTATGCTAAAATATATATAATAATTAAATTAAATATTGGAGAGGTCTATATGAAGATTTCTGAAATTCAAACCATACTTAACGCCGAGCTTATTTGCGGAGCAGATTTATTAGAAAGCGAAGTTTTCACCGCTTGTGGTAGTGATATGATGAGCGATGTGTTAGCTTTTGTAAAAGAACAAGCCGTTCTTCTTTCTGGTCTTGTTAACCCACAGGTTATAAGAACTGCTGAAATGATGGATATGAAATGTATTGTTTTTGTACGAGGTAAAAAACCGAGTATAGATATGATTGACCTTGCAACCGAAAGAGACATTGTTCTTTTAAGGAGCGATTTAGAAATGTTCACCGCTTGTGGTCTTCTTTACCAGAATGGTCTTAAAGGAGGCAGCGGTATCTGATGGAATCAATCAAACTTCATTATGATGTAAGTGGCAACGATTTCACTTGTGCTGGTGAAGCATCTGGCAAAATTAAGCGTGAATTAAAAGAGCTTGGTTTCCCTAATGAAATTGTAAGAAACGTTGCTATTGCCGTTTACGAAGGTGAAATCAATATGGTAATACACGCTGGTGGTGGCGTTATCGACGTTGAAATCACCCCAGAATGTATTGCTCTTGATTTAATTGACGAGGGCCCAGGTATTCCTGATGTTTCTCTCGCTATGAAAGAAGGCTTTTCAACCGCACCAGAAAATGTACGTCAGTTAGGCTTTGGTGCTGGTATGGGTCTCCCCAATATAAAGAAATACACTGACGAAATGGTAATTGATACCAAAGTCGGTGTTGGTACTACAATTCACTTAAAAGTTTTTGTAAAATAAAATTTGGTAGGTTTATTATGAATAAATATTTCCATTCAGTACGACTTGATAAAGACAAGTGTAAGGGATGCACAAACTGCATCAAGCGTTGTCCGACTCAGGCAATAAGAGTTCGTGCTGGTAAAGCCCATATTATAAACGAGCGTTGTATTGATTGTGGCGAATGTGTAAGAGTTTGCCCACATCACGCAAAATATATAAGTCGTGACTCATTGTCACAAATAGTTGATTACAAATACAGAATAGCACTCCCTGCCCCTGCACTTTATGCGCAGTTTAACAATTTAGAGAATGCTACACCTATATTAAGAGCGTTACCCCTTATGGGTTTTGACGCTGTTTTTGAAGTTGCTGCGGCAGCTGAATTAGTTTCAGAAGCAACAAGGTTTTTAATGAAAGAAAACAAATTAAAATTACCTGTTATTTCATCAGCCTGCCCTGCGGTTGTACGTCTTATAAGAGTACGCTTCCCTGATTTATTAGAAAATCTTTTACCTATAAATTCTCCTGTAGAATTAGCCGCAAGACTTGCACGTGAAAAAGCAGTTAAAGAAACAGGCTTAAAACCACAGGAAATAGGTGTTTTCTTTATTTCACCTTGCCCTGCAAAAATAACTTCTTTCAAAAATCCTTTAGGTGTAGAAAAATCAAATGTTGATGGTGCAGTTGGTATTAATGATATTTACCCTGTTCTCGTCAAAATCATGGAAAAAGGTGACCGATACGATATCCCTAATGCAGAACAAAATTCAGGCATAATTGGTATGAGTTGGGCATCAAGCGGTGGTGAAACGTCGGGTATTCTTAACGATAACACACTTCATGCAGATGGTATTGAAAACTGTATGAAGATTTTAGAAGAAGTTGAAACAGGCACTCTCGACTCAATTGATTTTATTGAGCTCAACGCTTGTCAAGGTGGTTGTGTAGGCGGTTGTCTTACTTCTGAAAACCCTTACATAGCAAAAACAAGACTCAGAAAATTAAGAAAATATGCACCTGTTTCCTGTAATACGCTTCAATCAGAAGAAATTCCTGACTATTTCTTTATAGATGGTGAATTAGAGCCTTGTGATGACGTTATGAAATTAGCCGATAACGTCGCAGAAGCTATGATGAGAATGAAGCGTATGAATGAGCTTTTAGAAGTATTCCCAGGTCTTGATTGTGGCACTTGCGGTACCCCTGGTTGCCGTTGCCTTGCCGAAGATATTGTTCGTGGCTTTGCAAAAGAAGATGACTGTGTTTTCAGAATGAAGCAAAATCTTGCACAAATGCAGAATGGTGAAACTTTTGAAAGTCTTATCCCTGCTCCATTCAGAGAAACAAATGATGATAACGATAATAATTAGGTGATTATTTTGACAGTAAAAGATTTAAGCGACAAATTAAATTTAACATTTCTTTGCAACGAAGATAAAGCTACAGACAGAAACATTGATGGTTGTTACTGTGGCGACCTTTTAAGTTGGGTTATGTCACGTGCTGAAACAGATAACGTATGGCTTACAGTTATGGGTAACGTCAATTCTATTGGTGTTGCTGTTCTCACTGACGTTGCGTGTATTATTCTCACAGAAAATGCACCACTTGATGATAATGCAAAACAAAAAGCAGATGAAAATGGTGTTATAATTCTTACGACAGATAAAAATTCTTACCAAATTGCATCGGAGTTTTCTAAATTACAATGAAGCTCTATTATGACTTTCATATCCACTCGGGTTTAAGCCCTTGTGGTGATAACGAAATGACACCAAACAACATCGTAAATATGGCAAAGCTTTACGATTTGGATGTTATAGCTTTAACTGACCATAACTCTACACTCAATTGCAGAGCGGTTATGGAAGCAGGTAAAGAAATAGGTCTTCTTGTAATACCGGGTATGGAGCTTTGCACTGCCGAAGAGGTTCATTTAGTTTGCCTTTTTCCAGATATAAAAAAAGCCACTCAATTCGGTGACTTTATTCGCTCAACCTTGCCACCCATAAGAAACAAACCAACCGTTTTTGGTGAGCAACTCGTTTTCGATAAAAATGATAATGTTTTAGGCTTTGAGCACACTTTACTTATTACTGCATCTACTATCGGTGCAAACGATGCTGTAAGTGTTGTTGCTGATTATGGTGGAATTTGCTACCCTGCACACATCGACAGAAATTCTTATAGTATAATCTCTAATTTAGGCACAATAGATGATTCTTTTAAATTCAATTGTGCAGAGATTTTTGATTTAGATGCGCTCGAAGCTTTAAAAAAACAATATCCTTACTTAAATGATTTAAAAATACTTTCAAGCTCTGATGCACATTACTTAGAGCACATGAGATTGAAAGAGCATTATATTGAAGCAGACGAAAATTCTATTGAAGCAATTCTCGAAGCCTTAAAAACACCTTGTTATAAGGAGTGATACTATGAATACTGAAACTACTACTTACGATATAAACAAGCCCATGCGATATGTCGGACGGCGTGAGACTTTCGCTTATATATTAAACGACATTGGTGCAAGTCTTAATATCAACGATTTCAAAGAACGTTTTATTTATGACGTGGTAAAAATTGACTTTGGTTACCTTGCAATCCAAAATATTATTGCAACTATATGGGACACAATAAATGATACATTTATCGGTGTTACGGTTGACAGAACAAGAACACGATTTGGTAAATTCAAACCGTATGTTCTCTTTGGCGAAATACCTTTAACACTTATAGGACTTTGTATGTGGTTAATTCCATTTATTTTCCCTAACACCGCTGCAACTCACCTTCCTAAGTGGCTTTTCTATTTTGCCATGAGCATAGTTACAGAAACCGCTGAAACATTTACCTCAATCGCAAAAACCGGTTTTCTTGCCACAATAACGCCAGAACCCTTAGAACGTTCAAGGCTGATTGCTCTTGCTAATGTTACTTCACATTTAGTCGAAGACCTACCAAAGCAAATTTTTGGTATTTTGTTTGACCTTGTGGCAAATAAAAAAATTAATGTACCATTACAAAATCTTTTCTCAAGTTTTGGTATTGCCTGCGCTGTTCTTTCAGCTTCATTCACACTTTTCTTTGCAACAAATTCACGTGAACGTGTTTCTCAATCTATTAAACAACCATCTGTAAAGCATTGCCTTAAAGCTGTTATAAACAACAAGCCTATGCTTATTTACGTACTCTCAGACTTCTTATCTGGTTTCAGTATAGGACTTAGCAGAACAAATTTCTATATAGATGTTATAGGCTCAATAACATGGAAAACAATTGTTGGTATACCAGCTTTCCCAATTAAATTTATTAGTTATAGCTTTGTTGAACCTTTAAGACGACGTTTTGCAACAAAAACCCTCTGGATTTTAGAGGATGCCTGGACTGACATGCTATGGCTTACAGTCTTCGGTATAGGCTCAATAAACAAGAACTTCAAGAAAAAAGGCATTATTTTACCTTTGATGGCTATAGAAGAAATTTTTGAAATGTGCGTTTATGGATTAAGACGTGTTATTCCTGCAGAAATTCAGAACGAAGCACTTGACTATTGTGAATGGAAAAATGGTTATCGCTCAGAAGCTATGATAGGTGTTTCAAGAAGTCTTATTACAAAGCTTCAAAGAGCTGTTATGGGCAGTGTAAATAACATTGTAATGAATAAAATCGGTTATATTCAGGGTAAAGAAATTGGTACTCAAACTGATAAAACAAAATGGTGGATTTTTGCTCTCGGTACTGGTATTCCGATTATTTCATCCTGCCTTGGTATTGTGCCAAAACTCTTCTACACACTTTCTGCTGATAAACGCGAGAGAATGTATTCTGACCTTCAAAAGCAAAGAACTGAGCTTGCAGAATTCATGAAAACCGCTACTCCGGAAGAAATTCAGGATATGGCAGAAAGACAATTGAATGGTCAATTAACAAGAAACGATTCCTAAATAAAAAGGGGCTGTTAAAAAAGCGCAGACCGCATAAAACTATATAGAACAAGGGGTTCCTACAGTGCAGATAGCTGTAAGAACCCCTATAAATTATCAAAAAAACTAAAATTGCAAAAATTTTTTCGTTTTATGCTACGAACAAATCTCACCACTCGACGTACCTATGTACGCCTTCGGGCAAGCAAAAACAAGACTGAAGCCTTGTTTTTGTTCGATTTGTCCGTTCTGCATCTTTTTTTCCTATCCCCTAAAAAGTGGCTGTAAAAAACGTTAAGTTTTTTACAGCCACTTTTATCATTTAGTACATTCTATCTTTTCTGTGGTTTTATAGCTGGAGAATGTTTTACCTTTTATTGCACGAACTCTGTATTTATAAGAGCCACCCTCTTTAACAGTTTTATCAGTGTATGACAATGTCTTTGATGAAACTGTCTTTAATGTTTCGAATGAACTCCATTTACCTGTTGATGCATTGTACTCTGAGCGATATACTCTGTATTTTTCTGCTCCCTGTACTTTTGTCCAGCTTACTTTTATTCCTGTTTCTGTATTCTTTATTGTTGTTTTGGTTGAAGCTAAATATACTATCTCACTCGTCGCTTTTGTTGTTCCTTTGCTATTTATTCCGAATGCTTTTACTTTATATTTATACTTCTCTCCACTTGTTGCTTTTTTATCAACATAAGACAACTCTTTTGCATCAACTGTTTTTATCCATTTATATGATGTCCACTTTCCTGTGTTCACATCATACTGTGAACGATATACTTTATATTGCTCTGCTCCTGTTATCTTTGTCCAGCTTATCTTTACACCACTTGTTGTATTTTTTACTGTTCCCTTTGGTGTTGCAAGAATTATTCCTGTATAGCTTGAGCTCTTTTTACACTCTGACGTTACCTTTCCCTTATACGCCTTTACTGTATATGTGTATTTTACACCTTTTTTAGCTTCTTTATCTGTGTATGTCGTTCCTTTTATTTTTGCTATATTTGTATACTTCTTTTCATTTTCTGCTTTTCTGTATACCTTATAGCCTTCTGCTCCACTTACTTCGCTCCATTTTATTTTTATCTTGGTTGAATATCCGTTTACACTGCTTATTGTTGGTGTACCTGGAGCATACTTGCATTTCCAACCATCTGAATAACACTTTGTAGTAATACCATTACCAACTGCTTTTAGTGTGTAGTAATATGTCTTACCAAATTTTATATCCTTGTCAACATATCTGAGATTTTCAGTTGTAGCAATTTTTTTCCAACTTGAATCACCGGTTTTTCTGTAAACATAATACTTTTCCGCACCTGAAACTGCGTTCCATTTTACAGTTATACCTTTACCGACCTGTGAATCAAATTTTGATACTTTTGGAGTTGCTAAATAGTAATGCTCATAATTCTGATAAGCACTTCTGTAACCATCCGCTACTGCACGAACTGTATAATAATAACTTTTACCACTTTCAGCTTTGGTATCTTTATAGCTAGTAGTTGAAGCTGAAACAGTTTTTAATTGTTCCCATTCACCTTTTAAAAGTCTTCTGTAAACAATGTATTCCTGTGCACCCACAACCTTAGACCAACTTATTTTAACACCACCGGCATAGCTTGCAACTGTTACACTTTCTATTTTAGAAAGGAATGGAACTGAAGTAATATCAGAAAGTGCACTTTCGTATGTACCATCACCAGAAACAGCCTTTAAAGCATATTCATAAACTACACCACTTGTTACTGACGTATCGTGATATGTTGTAGTTGTCGAAGATACTTTTGTAAGCTCTTTGAAACCAGAAGTACCCTTTTCTCTTTTATAAAGAATAAAATTACTGAATTCATCATTTACTGACCAATTAAGTGAAATACCTTCACCTGTTAAAGATGCTGTTATAGCAGAAGGCTTTGTAACATAAGTCGCGCTCTTAGTATTGTCATCATTCAAATAACTTTCGCTGTTATTCTTTACAGCAGTTACTGTATATTTATATTGCACACCACTTTTTACTGTTACGTCTTTAAAGCTGGTATCAGAAGCCTTTGCTTCACCAATTTTTGTCCAACCGCCATCAGTTTTTCTATAAACACGATAAGAATCGACACCACTTACCGCTTTCCAGTTTACTGTTATAACCTTTGTCTCTGGTGTAGCACTTAACACAACCGGAGATCCCACTCTGCAGAAATCGAGAGTATACGCATTACCTTTGCTCTTAACTCCGTCTTTGTCAACAGCAATAACTGTATATGCATAGCTATTTAAATCTGCTACAGATTTATCAACATATTCTGTTGTTTTTATTTCTGCTATATTTTTTGTTTCACCAGTTGAAGTATCGCGTCTTGACACAATATAACTATTTGCATTAGGAACAGAATTCCACGAAATTTCTATTCCATCAGCAACATTTTTCACCACTAAATTTTTAGGTGAGCCTAAAAAATAAATTTCTTTATCCTTTGTTGTTATAACGCTTTCTGATTTTTCTAACGTAGCAGTAACACCATAGGTATAGTAACCACCCTCAGCACTACTATCATTATAATCAGTTACAGCCGAGCCTGTACTTCCGACAAGCTGCCATTTATTTTCAACTCTGGATTTCCTGTAAATATTATAACCCTGTGCAACAGGCACTTTAGACCATGAAATTTTTATGCCCTCATCCGTGTAATCAAAATCCAAGCTTTCCGGTGCAATTACTCTTGCAACAGAAACAGTTGTACTCATATTACTGGTAACATCCTGACCAACGGTTTTAAGCGAATACAAATATGAAGTGCCAGTTACAATATCTTTATCAACAAATTCCGTTTCGTATGTTGTTACATATAAATTCCAATTATCATTGGCATTACTTTTACGATAAATTTCATACTTTTCTGCACCATCAACACTATCCCATGAAATTTTAATGCCGTCTTCAATATTTTTGCCCTCTTTTATCACAGGTGCACCAAGGAATTTATGAACTTTGCTGTTAACACCAATTATAGATGAAACCTCACCGTTTTCAGTAACAACACAGTAATTGTACACTTTATTGCTTTCTACCGTAGTATCCTCGTAAAAAACCTTTGCTGAAGCAGTTTTTTCTAAAAGCTCCCACTCATTACTACCAGGAGCTTTACGATACACAGCATAATTTTCTGCACCTGGTACCGGCGCCCACATTAATCTTATAGAATTACTTAAGTTAGTAATTGAAGTTATTGTTGCCGAAGTTAAAAACAACTGTGAAACGCCAGCAGAAAAATACCCACTATCGCCATAGCCATTACCTGATTTCACAGAATAAGTATATGTAATTCCACTTTCTACATTTTTATCTGTATATGAAGTAACATCTTCTGAAACCTCTACAATTGTACGCCATATACCCTCATCACTTGCTTTTCTGAGAACGGTATATTCTTCAGCACCATCAACCGCACTCCAATTAAATAATATACTATCTTCCTGAAGCTTTGCCTGAAGTGGTTTAGGATTATCCAATGTAGAAAAAGTTATATCTTTAAAATTCTGTGCAGAATCCGACTGTCTTATATCATTATTCACATCATCATTTGTAAAAAATTCTTTGCAGATAAATTTTACAGCTGTTGTTGGACGCTCTTTTGCAATAACTTTAAAAGTTACATTAAAAAAGCTCTTATATTCAGAAGTACCGGTGCTTACACCTGTTGTATTCATAAATGCTACTGAATATAAATTTTTATGGTTTTTTACAAAACCGTTTATATATTCACCAGCAACATTATTAATCTGGTTGCCCTCTTTATCAAGGGTGAAAACCGGCTCTGCAGATTTAATTTCTAAAACATCAGAATCAAATTCTATATTCAAAATTGCACCACTGACTCTTGTAAGACCAGGTTTAAGCTTCACAGTAAATGTAATCTCGCCATTTTGCATACCTGTATCACTTACATCTAAAAATGTTTTTGCAGTACCTGCTGCAAAAACTGTAAAGCCAGTACTGAATATAGTAACACACATTACAAGACAAAGTGCAAATGAAATAATTCTTTTCAAAACAACTTTACCAACTTTCTATAGAGTATTCCCCTTGCTATTTGCAAGGGGGCTATTATCAGCATGAAACGCCTGTTTCATTAAACGGACTTGAACTACTGCCGTTAACTGCTTTTACAGTATAAATATACTCGGTATTTTCTATAATATCATTATCTTTGTAGGTTGTGCTTTCTACACCTTCAAGTTTTCCAATTAAAACCCAATCAGTATACAAGGTTTTTCTGTAAACTTCATACTCTTTAGCACCTTTAACCTGTTTGAAAACCAAAATATTAGTTTTTTCATTTTTCTCACAAGATACTAATTCAGGTGAATTCAAAAACACAACTTCTCCTGTGGTTTTATAGCTTGAGAATGTCTTACCTTTTATTGCACGAACTCTGTATTTATAAGAGCCACCCTCTTTAACAGTTTTATCAGTGTATGACAATGTCTTTGATGAAACTGTCTTTAATGTTTCGAATGAACTCCATTTACCTGTTGATGCATTGTACTCTGAGCGATATACTCTGTATTTTTCTGCTCCCTGTACTTTTGTCCAGCTTACTTTTATTCCTGTTTCTGTATTCTTTATTGTTGTTTTGGTTGAAGCTAAATATACTATCTCACTCGTCGCTTTTGTTGTTCCTTTGCTATTTATTCCGAATGCTTTTACTTTATATTTATACTTCTCTCCACTTGTTGCTTTTTTATCAACATAAGACAACTCTTTTGCATCAACTGTTTTTATCCATTTATATGATGTCCACTTTCCTGTGTTCACATCATACTGTGAACGATATACTTTATATTGCTCTGCTCCTGTTATCTTTGTCCAGCTTATCTTTACACCACTTGTTGTATTTTTTACTGTTCCCTTTGGTGTTGCAAGAATTATTCCTGTATAGCTTGAGCTCTTTTTACACTCTGACGTTACCTTTCCCTTATACGCCTTTACTGTATATGTGTATTTTACACCTTTTTTAGCTTCTTTATCTGTGTATGTCGTTCCTTTTATTTTTGCTATATTTGTATACTTCTTTTCATTTTCTGCTTTTCTGTATACCTTATAGCCTTCTGCTCCACTCACTTCGCTCCATTTTATTTTTATCTTGGTTGAATATCCGTTTACACTGCTTATTACAGGAGTTTTAAGAGTGTATTTAACAGACCAACCTGGCTTTTTGCATGCTGAAACATTTTTACCATTTTCTGCCTTTAATGTATAAGTATATGTTTTACCTAATTTTACATCAGTATCCGTAAAATCTGTTTTAGTGGTTGTGGCAATTAATTTGAATTTACCCTCACTATTTTCTTTGTAAATACGATACTTCGCAGCCCCAGGAACCGCGTTCCACTTAAGCTTAAGACCTTTTTTCAAATCAGAACTTTTACTTTTAAGTACAGGTGCTGCAAGGTAATTAAATGAGTATTGCTTATATGAGCTCCATGTCTCAGCAGCATATACTTTTACAGCATAATAGTTTACAGTACCACTTGTTGCACCTTTATCTACAACACTTGTTTCTTTGTTTGAAACTGTTGCAACCGTAGTCCAGGATTCTTCACCTTTAATTTTTCTGTAAACGCAGTATTGTTGAGCGCCATCAACCTTAGTCCAGCTAACCTTAACACCATCTGCATGATTTGCAAGAGTAACCTTTGAAACAGTTGCTACCCTGCTTATTTTTACAGCCTCAGACCTTGCACTAGCATTTTCACCCTTGTACGCTACAACAGAATATTCATAAGTT
Source organism: uncultured Clostridia bacterium (assembly GCA_937916395.1). Lineage (GTDB taxonomy): Bacteria > Bacillota > Clostridia > Oscillospirales > Acutalibacteraceae > DTU089. The sequence goes on from CALFTN010000083.1 coordinate 15,237, forward strand.
TCACCTGTTGAAACCTCACTATCAGTTAAAACAAGAACATCTCCTGCTACGTTTTTAAGTGTAGTCCACTCATCCTTACCATATTTTCTTTTAAAAACACAATATCCTGTTGCACCATCAACCTTATCCCAGGCAATTCTGACACCAGAGCTTTCATTGGTAACAACCACACCAACAGCATTAATATAAGTAAACGACTTACCAACATACCAGCCATAATCCCCATTGACGCTTTTTGCTCTGACTGCATAAGTGTATGTGGTATTAGTTACAATATTTTCGCTATCTTTATAAAACACGCCAGAAACAGTTGCTAACAATCTGTATTTGGCATCATCGCCACCTTTACGGTATACGAGATATTCCTTTGCACCGTCAATTTCATTCCATTTGAGCGTAATTGCATTGTTATCTGCAACAAATGAAGTAATCATACCAGCATCTATTGTTGCAACATCTTTGAACTCTTTAATTGTATCAGTAGAAGAATAATTACCTGCTATAAACTCTACTGTTGTAACAGGATAATTTTTATCAATAACTTCAAATGTAATGTAAGCAAACTCTTTGCCAGTATTACCGGTATTATAACCATGTGCACTGATATACGCAAAAGTATAAGCTGAGTCATCATTCTGTGCAAAACCGTGAGTATGCATACCAGGAATAACCTCAGTTTTATTACCATCTTCATCAAGAGTAGTTACAGGACCAGCATCCACGATTCTTAAAACATTCTTATCGAACTTAACAGTAACTAAAGCACCTGTTACCATAACACCACTTGCAAGATTAATTTTAAATGTAGCTTTACCATCCTTAAAAATAGGCTGACTTGCATTTGAGACAGTTGCATCAGTTATTAAAAAATTTGAAGCGTCGAGATACGAAGATGGTATCTCTACAGCAGAAGCTGTCATTACAATATTGGTAAATATTGAAGCAATCATCAAAAATACAAGTATTGCTCTTAATCCTTTTTTCATTACACAAACCCTTTCTTTATATACAATATTAATAGCAAATTTATACATAGTAAATATACCATATATACAAAGTCAAGTCAATGAAAATACATAAAACTACTGTTAAAAATATGTAAACAAAATAAAAAAGAGCGGGTCTTAAAACCCACTCTTTATGATTGCTTTTTATACGTGAATACAATGCCTTACATAGAAAAGTAAATCTTCTGCTTCTCTTTTCAATGCTTTTTGTGAAACTGAAATAACACAGTTTGCAGTACCACCAGAAAGCGAAACCTCTGTTCTTAACGCATCAGTTGCTTTTTTCTGACTTCTGCCCTCACCGAAAACAAGACAAATTATATTTTTAAATCTCAAGTCACTCTGACGGATAAATACCTTCATCGCGGGAGCAATATTCCCAAAGCTCTCGTCAGTTGCGAGAATTACTGTTTCATAATCATTCAAATCAACATCATAGCCTTTAAGACGGATTGAAGATGTTTTTTTAGTACCAAAACGATTTTGGAAAAACGATTTTCTTGATAAATCGCGAAGCTCAAGTACATCTATATCTTGTGAAGCACTCCTTGAACAGAGTTCTTTTACTTCACTGTCATTTGAAAAATGAACGAGCAATGTTTTCAATGAAACACCCCCTGCGAGAGATTGCACATCATATTGACAAGTAATTTCCTTTACAATACAACATCTTGAGTATAACACAAAGATTACTATTTGTAACCACTTTTTTCAAATTTTGACAAAATTCTATTTTTTACACAAATAAATTTGTGCACTTTTATGCAACTTGTTACAAAAAATGTTATTATTTTTCAACTATATTGAATAAAAATTACATTTCTGCTACAATATCTTGTGTTAATCTATTTTTAAGAAGGTATTAATAATGAAGCCAATACGTACTTTTATACATCAGAATGGTATAAAGCTTTTACTTAACGCAGAAAAACCACTTTACGATTTAACAAAAGGTAAGCTTGCGAAAAACAGATTTTTATCATCTGTTAATGTTGATTATATCGGCACATCTGTTAAAATTTTAAAAGAAACAGACAATGCTACATACATAGCAAAATACAATGAGGATGGCACTATTGATAATAGTGACTTTAAAATCCTTTTGACTACCGACATGCACCTTGACGAGGATTATGATTTAAACGATAAAACTTTTGACAGAATTTTCAAGCAAATACGCGATAACAAGCCTGACCTTGTAATTTTTACAGGTGACTGTATTCAGTCAAGATTCCAACAAATAGATGCCATTCAATTTGCAGAGTGGATGGAAAAAATAGGTGTTTACTGGGCTTATGTTTTCGGTAATCACGAGGCAAGGGAAGAAAAAAGTTATTACAAATACCTCATTTTTAAAAGTCTTACACATTACCCACACTGCCTTTCAAAATTCGGCAACAAGGACCTCTTTGGTTTTGGCAACTTTATTATAAATATAATGAATTCAGAAACTGAATTAAAGCACTCTCTTTTCTTTTTCGACTCAGGCAGAGATGTTATAGAAAGCCACGCTCTTAACGATAACGTTCCTTTAGAATATGTAAACAGCTATGATTACATCAAACCATCTCAAATACGCTGGTATGAAAATGAACTCAAATCATTAAGGAATACTTATGGTGAGGTAAAAAACTCACTTTATATGCATATTCCAATTCCTGAATACAAGCAAATTTTTAAATTAGACGAAAATGGTGACTACTTGAGAGATGAAAAAGGTGAGCTTTTAAGGGAAGCCGACAAACAGCTTATTAAAAATGAAAATGCTGATATTCTCTACGGCAGAGCCTTTGAAACTGTTGGCTGTTCAAAGCACAATTCTGGTCTTTTTGAGAGTATGAAAAAGAATAATGCCGTTGCTATATTTTCTGGTCATGACCATGTAAATGATATAGCTTTCAGACTCGAAAACATACTTCTTGTTTACGTTCAGTATGCAAGCTATAACGCTTATAACTTAGGTAATTACGAGGGCATAGTTTCTCTCCCTGAAAAAGACTGGCAACAAGGCGTTACAATTTCTACTATAAAAAATGACGGCACAATTACACTTGAGCAAAAAATGAACAATGTATATCTGAAGTAAACTAAGTACCCATCGGTAATTTTTTTAAAATTACCGATGGGTACTTTTAAAATATCTCTTTCATTAACCTGTCTGTCATTTCTTCGATTATTGAAAAATCAGTTGCTCTTATATAATAATCTTCAAGTCTGTCGTGAATTCCCTTTGCGACAGATATTTTTCTTACTGCTTCACTGAGCATTTCTGCCTGTGCTTTTTTATTAAAGCTCAGCGTTTCTTTTATTTCATATAAAGCATCTTTATTTAAAAATCTCGTAGCGTGTGTAACCTTTTCTTCATTAATAAGTGTTTTATGTGCCGAAGTTTCTGTAAAGAAGCAGAGCTTTAATTCTGGTATAATTACGTGTTCAATTTTTGCTGTTGGGAATAATGGGCAATAACACTCATAGACCATATAACCATTGCTTCTAGCGTACTCTGAAACGTAATCCATAATAAATGGGGCACAAATTGAGAAATCATCTTTTATTGTTATTATTTTTTCTGAAAGAGCCACTATTGTATCGTACTGTACGACAATTCCGTCAGGTGAAATTGCACTTAAGAATCTTTTTTGCCTTTTACCTTTTTCTGTATTTTTTCTTGCTGGAATCTCTCTTTTACACAATCTTTCAGCGTAATTCTTTAGTTTTTCTCTGTCTGTAATTCCATCGCAATATCGCATATTTTCTAAAGATAGACGTGAAGCAACCTGCATAAATTCTGCCGCTTTTTTGTGTAGCATTTTATTTTCATCAGAAAGATTTATAATTGCAGTTTTATATTCTTTTAAGTAGTTTTTATCCCACGCTTCACCTAAATTAACAATGTACTCAGTAACACCCGGATATGTTGTATCGAAGCTATGTGGTGATGTGCCATCAACTATAGAAAAATTAACTTCTGGCGCTAACACTACATCAAGAGAATTAGGGTCAGCACTACAATATCCACGTTCTACAAAATAACCCTTCTGCTCTAACTGAGAAGCTATCTTTTTCATTAGGGTAGATTTGCCAGTACCTGGCCCTCCCTTTAAAATATAATGCTTCCCATTATCTTTTGGGTCATACATATCAGAAAAAAGTGATACATATTTACTCTTATTATTAGCACCAAAAAAGAATGAAACAGGTGTAATAGTCTTTGTCATAACATCACTCCTATCGACGAACTTTTTCATTCGTCGGGTTATAGAGTATATTATGTAATTCATTTAATTTTGGTTACAAGTTCAAAAAACAGGAATTAGACAAATCACATTTTCAACACCGGCGTGAAAAAAACTCTCTATTCGTGATGTTGTAATTCGGAATTATTTATGGCACAATGTAAATAGAAAGAGGCGCTACTTTCAATATTTAAAAATGAGGTTTTATTATGAAATTAAATATTGGTGATACAATAAAAAAATTAAGAAAAGAAAGAGAAATCACACAAGAAGAATTTGCAGAGGTTTTAGGTGTTTCTTGCCAGTCGGTTTCTCGCTGGGAAAATAATTCTTGCTACCCTGACATTGAACTCATCCCAAATATTGCTACATTCTTCGGTATTTCTATCGACAAACTTATGGGAATTGATGAAAGCATAGAAAAAGAAAAAGTCAGTAAATATCTTGATGAATTTCAAATTGAAGTAAGCAAAGGTAATATTAATGAATGTATAAATATTGCCCGTAAAGGTGTTGCAGAATTCCCGAATAATTATGAACTTTTAAATAAACTTATGTATGCTCTTTTCGGTTCAGGTGATGATGACGGGAATATACCTGAATGGAAAGAGAACATGGAAAAATATGATTCTGAAATCATTGCTCTTGGTGAAAGAATTATGAAATACTGTCCAGATATAAATATCAAGCTTGAAGCCGCATCACGACTTGCTTTCCATCACATTCTACACAATAGGAAAGAACTCGGCAAACAAATTTATGAAAATTTTCCAACTATGGAATATTGCAAAGAAAGACAAATATGGTGGGCTTTGGAAAAAGAAGAAAAGCTCCCATTTTTAAGAAATACAATTAAACAAAGTTATGAATTTTTAAAATCATTTATCTGGCTTTTAGCTGATGCTGATGTTGTTGATGTAGAAACTGAATTTATAGCAATAAAGAAAATTTTTGAACTCGAAGAATTAATACTTGACGGTAACCGTCCACAAACCGATTGGGGTGATGTTTGGCTTAATTTCGATTTCGCTAAAAGATATGCCCTTATGAAAGATTATGATAACACTTTCAAGTATTTAAAAATAGCAGTTGATAATGCTAAAGCTTTTGATAACCGTCCTGATGAAGAAAAATACAGTGCAGTCTTAGTTGGTGAAATCACAATAAAAAAGACCGATTTTGAAACATCGGATACTCGTCCTGTTGCTGAAATTCTCCGTGATAAATGGCTCTTACACGATGAACTTGATAACATTCGTGACACAAAAGAATTCAAAGAAATCATAAACAGTTTAAGTTAAAAGTAACAGAGGCAGACCAAAATCTGCCTCTGTTACTTTCATTCGCCTTTTAAATATTTTGCAGTCTCTCTATCAAATTCAGAAACATAATTTTGATCTTGCTTTTTACGAAATTCATCGTAAATTCCGCTTACCTTTTTCATAGCATCGTCATGTGAAATTTTACCTTTACCATCAAGCACATTTCGCCGATTGTTCGTAAGAAAATGGTCGGTTTCAGCAAGCCAATCCTTCATACTCATAAGTTGTTCATCTTCTGCCATAAGTTCCGCATAATCAATAAACATTGTTACAAGCCGATTTAGTTTTGAAATTTCTTTTTCATTAAGATAATTCTTAGCAATAATTGTATCACTTTTAAGAATTTTTCCATCCGGAGCACCTTTCCATGTTGTAAGCCCCATCGTAGGGCTCTCTATATCTGCTCTTTCAGAAATAAGCTCTGCCGCAGTTTTACCTGTAACTGCAAAATGTAATTTATTTTGTACAAAAGCATAAAAAGCTTTTGTTGTGTCACTATTTTTATCGTAATCGTAACTACATTGCTCAAAAACATCAGCAATTTTTTGATAGGCTCGCCTTTCACTTGCACGGATTTCTCTGATTCTTTCAAGTAATTCATCGAAATAATCTTTGCCGAACTCCCTACCATTTTTCATCATTTCATCGTTGAGAACAAACCCTTTTTGGATATATTCTTTTAAAGTTTTTGTCGCCCATTGACGAAAACGTGTTGCTTTTTTTGAGTTTATTCTGTAACCAACAGCTATGATTGCATCAAGATTAAAATAATCGGTCTGTCTCGCTACCCTTCGAGAGCCTTCAATTTGAACTTGTTCCATTTTGGAACAAGTTGAATTTCTATCAAGCTCACCTTCATCAAAAATATTTGATAAATGCTTGCTTACAGCTTGTGTGTTCACACCAAATAATTCTGACATTGCCTTTTGTGTTAACCAGAATGTTTCATCTTTAAATATTACGTTAATGTATTCTTTATTATTATCATCGCTATATAACAGCACTTCTCCACTTTTCAATAAATCTTTATCCATCGAATATGTCCTCCGATAATTCTGATTAACTTCATTATATCATATATTTTGAATAATTCAACAAAAACCCCTGCTACTTGCTACACGCAAATAACAGGGGGTAAATTATTTTTTAGTTGCGTCTCAAACACTTTAATTCTGAATTTCCGAATTACTTTTTCCTTGCAGCAATTTCTTTGACCATTTCTGCCTGACGTTTTTCTGTGATTGTATAGAAGAACATTGGAACTGCACAAGCGAACATACTGATTACACCTGAGAGAACAAGCATGTTCCAGAGTGTTCTTGCACCTTCTGCTGAAATATATCCTGTTTCAGCATCGATACCTGCAGCAGCGAAAGAAATAACGCCAATGAATGCACCAACTGCCATACCGATTTTGTTAATGAGTGTCTGCATAGCAAAGCAGATACCTTCGCCACGTTCACCTGTTTTCCATTCAAGGTAATCAACTGTATCACCAATCATAGCATAAGTGATGATGTTGTTAACACCCTGAGGAATACCAAGAAGAACAAGCGCAATAGCACAAACTACTAACTTCCAAGGAGCGTCATAGCCTACAAAGTACATAACGCCCATTACAAGACCACCAAAAATGTGAACTGCAACATAAGCCCATTTCTTTGTGAATTTCTTTGACATCCATGGAACAAGTAATGAAGCAACAAGTCCACCAGGAACAACTAGAAGTGTTATAAGACTATACATACCCTCATTCTGGAGAACATACTTTGCAAAGTAAAGACCACCAGTGTAGGTGTAAACCATTCTTGCACCGCCAAGAATACCTGAAACAACAATTAAAAGAAGCTCTTTATTCTTAAAGAGGAGCTTTAAGTTATGACCAAGGCTTGGTGGGTTATCGTCTGCTGTAAATCTTTCTTTTGTATGCTTGAAGCCATAGAAAAACATTGGAACTGCCGCAACAACAAGAACAACAGCTGCAATGAAATATGTCCATTTAAGAGTGTCAGCATTTGCAATTTCCTGACCTTTAATAACTGTACCAATAAATGTGTTTGCAGCTTCTTCTACAGTAAGACCTTGATTTGCAACTAATTTTTCAATTTCTGTTGCTTTATCCGTCATAATTGTAGCAATATCAGCTTCTGTATATTTGAATTTACTTGTAACTGCACCTGTAATAATAGGAACGAAAACTGTAACAATACCAGCACCTAATGTACAAAGAAGACGTGTAACTGTAAGAAGATTCCCACGAACTACTGTATCGTTTGTCATACAGGTTGAAAGTCCCCAGTAAGGAACATCTGCAACTGTATAAACAACTGACCAGATAACATAAATTATTGCAATTATAATAAATGATGGGGTTGCTTTTGCCTGGAATACAGGAAGGAAACAAGCTAATGTCATAATACCAATAGGAACAGCCATCCACTTAAGGTAAGGGCGACATTTACCCCACTTAGTTCTCGTTCTGTCAACAATACTACCCATAATAGGGTCATTAAATGCATCAAAAATACGAGTACCGAGCATTAAGTACGCAACTGCCATTGAACCTGCAACTGAACCGATTGTAACACCATCAGCACCAAAAAGAAGTGCGTCTGTCAAAAAGATTGTTAAGTACGAACCGATAATTGTGCAGATGAAGTTCTGACCGAAACCAGCTACACCATAAGCCAAAGCTTCTTTCGGTTGAAGGTTTCCGTCATTTGGTGTTGTGCCGTAAACCTTATGAAGTAAATCATTGATTTTCATTTCTTCACCTTTTTCTTGTTTTATTTTAATTGATTACTCAATAATTTCTGCTTTTTTCATCACGATTGGAGTAACCGGATGTGAAAGCTCACCACCACGCATAACTCTTTCGGTGTTAAGGAAATCATCAACTGTTTCCATACCTTCAATAACTTTACCAAAAGCTGCATACTGACCATCTAAAAATGTGCAGTCGCCATAGCAGATAAAGAATTGACTGCTTGCAGAGTCAGGATTCATACTTCTTGCCATTGAAATAACTCCACGTGTATGAGAAAGTGTATTGTTAACACCATTCATTTTGAATTCGCCTTTAATGTTCTTTTTGCTACCGCCACAGCCTGTACCTTCGGGGTCACCACCCTGTGCCATAAAATCTTCAATAACTCTGTGGAATGTAAGACCATCATAAAAACCATCTTTAACGAGGTTTTCAAAATTCTCTACTGTTAACGGTGCGTGTTCTGGGTAAAGCTCAATAATAAACTCTTTACCGTTTTCCATTGTAACCTTTACTTTAGACATTTTTATCACCTTAAGCCTTTGTAGTCATATCGAAATATTCTCTGAATTCATAATCCATTTTTGTTATCATTTCAATTTTGTAAACACCTGCTTCAGAAACATCTTTAACAGTGGTTTTCACTTTGAATAAATAATCCGAATTTATTATTTCACCAGTAGTCGAATCAACTGTCAAAACAACCTTGCCATCTCTCAATGCTACTTCCTGAAGCTTCTGTGCATCCTCTTCGCTGAATTCTATAAGATTAAAGACTTTACCATAAGGAAGCTTAACTCTTTCAGCGTGCTGTGAATAAGCTCCTGGATATGGATTTTTACTGTCATAAGTGTAATCTCCAAGAGTAACTGTTATAATGTATTTTCCATCTTTTGATTCAAACTTAATATCTTCAATATCTTCAAAATCGAGCTTACAGCTCACACCAAGTGTTGAAACCGGATAATTTGTATAATGCAAGTTGCTTCCAGCATTAATAACCTTATCTTCACTTCTTGGTATATAAAGCTCTTCTGCTTGTTTTAACATTTCATCATATTCTTCTGGCTTGCTATTATCTCTAAACAAAGCTTCATTTTCTCTTATAAAATCTACATATTCCTTGTCCTTGCAATTGATACCTAAAAGAATTGGCGCACCTGAAACTGTAATTTTTGCTGATTTGCAAGTACCAGTTGCTGTTCTCTTAAAACCAGGGAAAGTTTCTTTTACAGAATTCACTTCATCAAGAAAATAATTAAATATAACTTCATCAGAAACTGCTGGTTCAAGACCTGCTGCTACTCTTAAAGCTTTTCTTGCGTCATCTGTTGTTACCTGAGTATCCTCATTAAAATCATAATTAACTTTTTCTTTAGGTGCACTAAGCTTTGCGGCAACCTTAAGATATTCAGAAGCATCTTCAGTAGTAACCTTACCATCACCTGTTATGTCACCTTTTGTAAGTTGCTTATTGAAAGCTGTTGTATACTTTCTCGTTACCTCATGAGGGTCCTGTGCAGTTGTTTCATCAGCAGCAAAAACCTGCAATGAAAAAACTGTAACTAACATACAAACACATAAAATAAGACTTAAAAACCTTTTCATTTACAAAATCCTTTCTCTATTTGAATTTAAACGCCGCTTTTATAAATTTCAATGTCTGTTCAACTATGAACTCATCATCATCTTCAACATTGCCACCTATATAAACCTTGTATCGCTCCTTATAATAGTCACAAGAAAGCGAAAACTGGAGCATTGTGAATATGTTATGCAACAAGAAAGCGAAAAAGCCAGGGTTAATATCATTTCTGACATCACCTGTCAACTGAGCCTTCGTTATAACATCAGTATAAATCCTTGCAGAAATTGATTCTACTCTCTCGGCAAGCATCCTCGAAAACTCAACATTGTTCCCGGTTGTTATTGCATTGTAAAGCTTTATTAACTGCGGATGTTTTTTTGAAAAACGCAAAAGCTCTTTTAAAACCTTTTCTGCTTTCACAATAACATCCTCATTTGATGTAGAATGTAATAAAAGCAATTCTTCAAGCAAAGAAAGGTTTTCTTTAACAACCATAGCAAAGAGCTCTTCTTTATTTTCAAAATACTTATATACAGAACCAACACTTATTTCTGCTTTTTTAGCGATTTGTTGAATGGATGTGTTTTCAAAACCATATTCTGCAAATTCTGTTGTAGCAGCCTCTAAAATTCGCTTTCTTTTTTCTTCTGGAATTTTATCAAATGCCTCTTTATGGAATTGTTTTTCTTCCAAATTCATTTTATACTCCTGACTTTCAAGTAAACATATCTGTGCTATTATAGAATAATACCATTTTTCAGAAAAAAAAGCAACAAAATAACTGAATTTACAATATAGAAAATCCCTCCATTTTTTTGGTTAGGGTGACTATAAATCGAAAGAGAATTTTAACAAAACTTCTATTATATTTTTGAGAATTTTTTACAAGTTTGTTAATTCTTTTTAAATTACCAAAAAATCTTGAAATAAGCTTATAGGTATGCTATAATTCGTGTGTATCGTTAAAATTACATTAATATAGTATTAGTTTAGGAGGTTTATTATGAAGCGTTACATTTTAAAAGGTCTTCTTCCTACACTTCTTGTAATGTTAGTGGCAATTACATCTTTTGCAATTACTGCATCTGCCGCAACAACCGAAGAGACCTATGGTGGCACATACGGTTATATCATCCCTACTGATAAAGACCTTGCTGCTCAAAAAAATTCTTATTCTTTTTATGGTAATTCTACAAAGTTGTATTTCATGTTGTTCCCTGCAGGGAAAGAAAACAGTTACTACACAATAGAAATATCTTCAACAGATGATTTTAATCCTGATAATATCGTTTCCAGCTTTACTCAGGCATATCAGGGTAAAAACTCTGTTCCACTTGAACTCTCTTGGCCATTCAAATCAAATCCAAGTGGCACTTACTATGGTAGATGTTACACTTCAATTATTAATGGTGAAGACGAAGTTATAGATAAATCAACAATATGCGAATTCACTATTAAAATTAATCGTCTTGGAAAAGAAAAAGTTTCATTAACAAGCATCAGTAACACTTCCAGTGGTATCAAAATTAAATGGACAGGTCTTAGCACCGCAGTTAAATACCGTGTTTACAGACAAGCAAAAGGCGAGAAAAAGTTCACAAAGATTGCTGAGCTTGCAGCTCCTGCAACTTCTTACACAGATAAATCTGCAAAAAATGGCGTTCAATACTATTACACAGTAAGAGCTTTTGATAATTTACACTCAAGCCTTTGTGAAAAACCTGGACTTACCACTATGCGTCTTTCACAACCAACTCTTTCTGAACCAAGCTCAAACAGCAGTGTTTATCCTGTAATTAAATGGTCTAAAGTTGAAGGATGTCAGGGCTACTATATTTACAGAAAAGGTGGCTCTCTCAACAATTCAACATCTTATAAAAAAATTGCTACCGTAAAAAGCCCTACAACATTATCTTACACTGATAAAACTGCTACAAGTGCCGACTGGGCATACACCTACACAGTCAAAGCTTATTACGGCAAGTTCAAGAGTAGCGTTGACCAAGAGGGTGTAAGCTACAATTGCCTTAGCCAACCAAAAGTAAAAGCAGTTGAAAGCTCAAATACCGGTATCAAAATAACTTGGTTAGATAACAACAATTTCACCGAAAAGTATTCTATATATCGCAAAGCCGAGGGCGAGAAAAAATGGAAGAGAATTGCTGGTACATCAAAATCTTCTTATACCGATAAAAAGGTTACCCATGGCGTTAAGTATTCTTATTCAGTGAAAGCTGTTTCAAAAACAAATTCAAGTACTTACGATAAAACCGGACTTACTACAATGTTTGTTCAGTCACCAAAACCAAATAAAATTGAGGTTTACAAGAGTGGCAATATAAAAGTTTCTTGGAATGCAGTTCCAAACGCTAATGGCTACATTGTTTACAGAAGAGTTAATGATGGCAAATTAGAGCGTATTGCAAAAATTAAAAATCCAAAAACACTTTCATATAAAGACAAGAGCGAGAAAAAATCAGGTGAAACATATCAATACAAAATCCGAGCTTATATAAGCTCATACAAGAGCTATTACTCAACTCCTGGTCTTAACGGTATGTTCCTTGCAGCTCCTATTGTAACAGCAAAAAATGAATTCACTGTAGAACAAGGAAGCTCAGTAAAAGTTACATGGAACTCTGTTAACGGTGCTAAATCTTACAAAGTTTTAAGAAAAGGTGCTAACGACAGCAGTTGGTCTACTATTGCTTCAGATGTTACTGACAAGGTTTATCTTGATAAAACCGCTGAAAGTGGTTCAAAATATTATTACGCTGTTAAAGCAATAAACGATAAATACGCAAGTAGTTATATATCAACTGAGCTTATAACAGTTCTTGCTACACCTATTCTTGCAGATGCAGTCAACACAACTGAGGGCGTTTCTATTACTTGGTCACCTGTTACTGGTGCTGAAAGCTACAGCGTATTCAGACGAACACTCTCAGGTGCATGGGAAAACATCGGAACCACTCCATCCACACAATTTGTTGACTCTTCTGAAAATGCAACAACTACACCTTACCTTTACACAGTTCGTGCTGTTTTAGGTGATTTAAAGAGCAACTATATGATTAATGGTGTAGGCAACTTTGTAAACATTGAGAGCATTGACCTCTTATTCGAAGAGAAGAAAGAAGACAACACAGCATTTATAACTGTAGCATGGAAAGGCACAGGCGCTGATAAATATGAAATCTACCGTTCAGACAATGGTGCTACTGCTACTCTTTTAACAACAGTATCTACAAGTGATACTCAAAGTTATATCGATAGTGCAATTTCACAAGGCTCAACTTACACTTACACTATTAAGCCTATTAAAGAAAACAAAATTTCAGTAACAGCTACTTCTGAAAAGCTTAAGTGGGAATTCCCACCTATCCCTGCAATTGAAGTTCTTGCTACTCCTTACTACGCTAACGCAGAACAGGGTGACAGAATTGAAATCATGTGGGAAGGCGTAGAAGAAGCTGAAACCTATGATGTTTATCGAAAAACTGCTGATACTGATTGGGTTTATTTAGCAACTATTCCAAGTGGCAACGCTTACACTTATGTTGACAGCACAATTGAAACTGATATAACTTATTATTACAGTGTCAAAGGCGTTTCAGCAGACCGTGACAGTTTATTTGACGACAAAGGCGTTGAAGTGTTGCTTAAAGGTCCTGTCGAGCCTATTGAAGATATTTTCGTTCAGCTTTCAGATGACCCTACAGGCAGTGGCAAAAAAATAGTTACACTCGCTTGGGAGGCAAATGAAAAAGTTTCTATTTACAAGGTAATGAGAAAAGCAGGTCCTGATGGCGAATGGAAACTTATGAAATCCTTCTTTAGTACTGATTTATTAGTATACACCGATTATTCTATTGAACAAGGTGTTACCTACACATATACAATTCACACCTATGCTCAAGGCAGACCTAGTATAGACAACATGGTAGGTAAAACAATCATCTGGCCAAATGACAACCCACCTGCTGAAGATACAACCAAAGGTGAAGAAACCACAACGCCAGATACATCAACACCAAGCACATCAGTTCCTGAAACAACAGTTCCAGATGCAACTACTCCTGAAACAACAGTTCCAGAAACTACTGTGCCAACAACTAAACCAGAAGAAACAACAAATAAAGGTTTAGATATTCCTGATGCATAACAAATAAAATTTTACACCCACATTCAAGTGAATGTGGGTGTATTTTTAATTCTACGAATCATAGGTTGATTATTTTTTCAGTATATAATAAACTGTTTTCAAGGAAGTGATTATATGGACGCTGTAAAATGTGGAGAATTTATTGCCGAATTAAGAAAAGAAAAAAATCTTACACAAAAAGATTTAGCCAACAAATTGAATGTTTCAGACAAAGCCATTTCTCGCTGGGAAACTGGTAAAGGATTCCCTGATGTCGATTCCTTACAGGCTTTAAGTGATTTTTTCAATATTTCAATAAACGAACTTTTAGCAGGCGAAAAAGCTGAAAACAAAACAATAGAAGAAATTGCAGAGGAAAACATAATTTCTGCAATAGTTGAAACTGAAAAAAATAAAAAAACGAAAAAATCCACTGTTATACTTTCAATTACAACCGCTTTAATACTGATAATTCCACTTTTAAAAGGTAGCGCAGAAAGTATTATAGAACTGTTGGTAAAATACACACTAATTAATGACCCCTGGCTTATAGTCTTCAATTTATTTATATCCTTATGTATTTTCTCTGCAGGATTAGCCGTTTATAAAGGGCATTATAAGCTTTTACACAAATATCACTATCGCAATGTAAAAGACCTCAGTGGATATTGTCACGAGATAGGTAAAGAGCTTATGTTTATGTGTATTCCTTTATTTCTTTCAAGCGTGTTAGAATTATGGTCCTCTATTGAAGTAATCGCACTATTATCAAAACTCATTCTTACAATAGGCTTTTTAATTTGCTTCATATTTATTTTCAAAACGCAGCTGAAATATAATGGTGGTTTATTCTAAAAAAAATCCCCTTGATATTTTTTAATATCAAGGGGATTAATTTTTTTAAATTAAATCAATCATTTTCTTCTTGTGCTGCTTTAACAACATCATCCGGAACTGCTTCACCGTGTTTAACGAAGAGAAGCATTATAATTGCTATTGCAAATGCCACAGGGCTATAATAGAAGAGTGAGATATAACTTCCCGAGAACATTCTTACAAAGCCATAAAGGATTGGCGAAGCAATCTGTGCTGAGAATGTTGCTGTATAGTAGTAACCAGTGAAGGTACCAACCTTTTCGACACCACCAATATCAAGAACAAGTGGAAGTGTATTAACAGTAACAAACATATTTGCAGCACCTGCAAGAATAAGAACAGGGAAAATAAGAACACGAAGTATCTTTGTAACATCATCAACAGTTCTTTGAATATCAGAAATAGCACTTGCAAATGTAACTTCCGAATCATAAACAAAAATATTATCTGCTACTTTAACAATAACATCATAAATATCTTTACCTGCATTTGCTTCAAGATAGCCTTCAAATTCAGCATAATACTTATCAGCTTCTGTTGTTTCACCTGCACCCTTTGCCTCTACATATTCAGCATAGCCTACCATAGAAAGTTCTGAATTTTTATCATATTCTATGCCTTGCTCTTTTGCTTCGGTTTTTCTTTCGGCATTATAAGCATTAATCTGATCATCTATTGTAATATAAGCATTATTAACCTGAACATAGTCATTGATAGTAACACTTTTGCTACCAAGCATTCCTATGAATACACCAAAGAAAAGTATAAATGCAACAAGGAAAACAGCAAGACCTGCAAGGATTGTTTTCTTTCTGCCGAATTTCTTACCAGCTTTACCTGCAGGAAGAGCACCAATAGCTGCTGCTACCGCAAAAAGAAGCATTATAGCAGTTGCTTCAGAGGTAATCATATGAAGAATTTCTTGTGCAAAGAGTGAGAAGAATGTTGTAATAGCATTAGCTGCACAGAAAAGGAAGAAAAGACAACCGAGCATAAAGATAAGACTCTTTCTTTCGCTCTTTGTAAGCTTTGTTGCTTTAAGAGCAGCTTTTTGTGCTTTTATAGCTTCTTTTTGTGCTTTCTTTCTTGCCTTTTCATCAGCATACTGATTAGCTTCACCCTTAAGTTTTATGCTTGTATCCTGCTCCTTAACAAAGAAGAGCAGAACGAGCATACCTAAAATCATTATTATTGAACCAATAATGAAAACATACGGGAATGAAATTGTCTCGTTTGCTTTTACCTCCGCTGTTGTTAAGCCTGTAAATGCCGCGCAAAGTGCAATAGCAATTGTACCAGCAATCATACCAACAGCTGAACCCAAGCCACCCATAAGATTGATAACTGCGTTACCCTCTGAACGAAGCTCAGGTGGTGTCAAGTCAGGCATAAGAGCAACAACTGGTGCACGCCACAACGACATTGAGAATACAAACAATATAACTGTAAGCATTGTAAGTGGGAGTGCTAAATCGTCCTTAACATTAAGTGCAACAAACGGAATAAGTGCAAATAACACTGCTGAAATAGGTGCACATGAAACAATAAATGGTCTGCGCTTACCTAACTTTGAGTGACAGTTATCTGAAAGCTTACCGAATGTAGGTTGGAAAATAACACCGAAGATGTTATCAAATGTCATAATAATACCAATAAAGAGTGGTACTAATGTAAAGCCACCGCCCAAAGCAACAGTGCTTTCACCTTGTGCCGCGGCAAAGTCGCCAATCCACGGAATAGCATTTGCTATAGCATTACTCCAATCAGTAATCATTGAGCTTTCTGAAAGAATTTTATTAAGAATTTTTGTAATATATGGGTCATAAATTGCCCACGCTATTGATGTAGCAAGGAAGCCGAAACCGGTTAAAATCGTCTTTTTATAGTCGAGCTTTAAACCGTCTTTAGTTTTATCAGCCATTAGAGCTACCTCCATTCATAAATTAATACTATAATTATATCATAAGTTAATATATTTTCCAATTATAAATATACTGAATTTTCATTTTTGGAACTTTACCCAAATAAAGTCTTTTTATTTTGTGCAAATAAACTTAACATAGGGTGAAAACTTATTTTACTTGTTTGCTTCTGTAAGCTTCAGCTTCCCAATTCACAATAAAGTCTGTTAATTCATCTGTCATTGGCTTACCACCACCGAAGCTTTCAGCATAACACGCAATTTTAAGTGCATCATTAAAGAGCATCGACGCGTTATCTGAGCCTTTTTCACTTGTGTCTACAGCATACGCACCACAATCTTTAACTAATATAATCTTTGGCAAAAATCCATTTTTCTCTTTATATTCCTTCACTTTTTCAGAAATTGTTTTTTCATCCTCAATATAAAGCGGATAAGGCTTACAATAAACTATCTGGTCAGGGTTAAATGGCTTATAAATCTTTTTTAGCGTTTCTTCATTTTCTGCAACACACAACGATTCAACAGATGGGTCATAACTTATAACACAATCATCTGAAAATGTTTCGTTAATCACATTAAATGTGTTCATACTTTTATCTCCATCAAATTCACCTGATGATAAATCAGGCTCTCTTACAATACAGCTTCTTATTTTGCTTGTTACAAAGCCTAATTTTTCGCCCAATTCCTCTACTGTATCCCCTGCTACAAAAACACCGTGATTTTCGAGCAATATAATGTCAGCTGATTTATTTTGTTTTTCTTTGTATTCTTCCATTAAATCATAACAGATTTTAGAAAGAATATAACCAGGTTTACAAACATCAACCCAGATAATACTATCTCCAAATAATTCTTTTGCCTTTATTTTTCCATTTTGTGAACATGTAAGACCATTAACCAAAGCTGGATGTAAATGTAAAACAAAGGTATATTCAAAAAGGCTGTGAAGTGTGGTTTCAACACTTGGTCTTTTATTTTCTTCGCCTTTTTCTCTTGCAGCTGACAAATCCTCTAAAAACAAAGCTTCTCTTTCTTTGTCATTTTCAGGATATGTCTTAGAAAAAATTTCTTTAAGCTTTGCTCTGTTCATTTTAACAAAGCCTTCTTTTGTAATTGTAGAAAGACTTGTTCCTGACCCCTTTATATACATAACATCGCCATCTTTTGCAGAGGTGTTTCCACCACCTGCAAGAACAAGCTCTTCATTACTGCCATAAAAATTAGAAAACTCAACAAGCTTTTCAAGTACCATAATCATCTTCTCTTTCCTTTAGTATTTCGTACATTTCTGCTTTTATTAGTTTGTTTAATATTATTCTTTCTGTTGTTTTGCTTCGCCCTTTCAACTCTCTCTTTATAGGATGGTGCAACAAGACAGTTTTTAGAGTTACCAATCAAATCTTCTCTATGTGCAATTTTCAATGCTTTTCTTACTAAATCTGCATTTTTAGGGTCTTTGCACTGAAGCAGAGCTCTTTGCATTCTCTTTTCTTCAGGAGAAGTTGGCACATAAACTTCATTTAATGTAAATGGGTCAAGTCCAGTATAAAACATAACTGTTGAAGCAGTGCCTGGTGTCGGATAAAAGTCCTGAACCTGCTCTGGATTGTAATTCCACTTTCTTATGAATTCTGAAAGCTTAATTGCATCCTGCAACTTACTGCCAGGATGACTTGACATTAAATATGGCACTAAATATTGCTCTTTGTTAAAGCTCTTTGTTAGTTCAAAATAACGATTTCTGAATTTTTCATACACAGAAAACTCAGGTTTACCCATAAGCTTTAGCACACTTTCTGAGCAATGTTCAGGTGCAACCTTTAACTGACCACTCACATGGTCCTTAACAAGCTTTTTAAAAAACGCGTTACCTGATGGTGACTTATCAGCTAGAAGATAATCAAATCTTATACCTGAACGAATAAATACTTTTTTCACCCTTGGTAATTTTTCTATTTGAGAAAGCAGTTCAATATATTCACTGTGGTCTGCTTTTAAATTTTTACAAGGTGTAGGTGCAAGACACTTTCTTTCAGTACAAACACCACTTTTCAACTGTTTGTCACAAGCAGGCTCTCTGAAATTCGCAGTAGGACCACCCACATCATTTATGTAACCTTTAAAATCCGACAACGTAGTTAAAAGCTTTGCTTCCTCCACTACGCTTTCAATACTTCTTGAACGGACACTTCTACCCTGATGGAAAGCAAGTGCGCAGAAGTTACAACCGCCGAAGCAACCTCTGTTATGAGTAAGCGAAAATTTAACTTCTTCAATAGCAGGTACACCGCCATCTGCTTCATACGAAAAATGATAATCTCTCATATAAGGCAATGCATAAACTTCATCTAACTCTTCACGTGTAAGAGGTGCCATTGGGGGATTTTGTACGAGCATTTTATCCCCATAATACTCAACCAACGCTTTGCCAGAAATACTATCCTGATTTTTATATTGCAAAGCAAATGTTTTTGCGTATTCCTTTTTATCGTTTTTTATATTTTCGAAATCCCAACTGCCGCCTACTTCAAAGTGAATTTTATCTTGCTTTTCGCCAAGCCATACAGTACCGCGAACATCACGAATTTTATTTACTGGCACACCTTTTTCTAAAAGCTCAGCAATTCTTCTTAAAATATTCTCACCCATACCATAGGTCAATATATCTGCTCCCGAATCCACAAGAACGCTTTTCATTACGGTGTCATCCCAGTAATCATAATGACCAAAACGTCTTAATGATGCCTCAAGACCACCTAAAATAATTGGAGTATCAGGATAAGCTTCACGGATTTTTTTAGAATAAACAATTGTTGCTCTGTCTGGTCTTAACCCCATTTTTCCACCAGGGGAATAATAATCGTAATTTCTTTTCCTTTTAGCAACTGTGTAGTGCGCTACCATTGAATCAATGTTACCAGCTGAAACTAAAAATCCAAGTCGTGGCTCTCCAAAGCGTTTGAAATCATTCACTGAGTGAAAATCTGGCTGAGAGAGGAATGCAATATTAAAACCCATATCCTCTAAAACTCTCGTAATAATAGACGCACCAAAAGATGGGTGGTCAACATAAGCGTCACCCGAAACATATATGAAATCAGGTTGGAACCACCCACGTTCTTCCATCTCTTTTTTAGTTGTAGGTAAAAATCCTTTGCCTTCCATAATATTAACCTATTCCTAACAATTTTTCTGCATTTTTATAGAATATTTCATCTTCTTCATCTGGGGTCAGTCCCATCGTTTTTATCATACCAATATCCCATGAGGGTGCATTCCATGGGCTATCAGACCCAAAAATAATTTTATCTGTACCTTTTTTCTCAAGAATTCTCAAAGCACGGTCTTTCGGCATAGTTCCATAACCAAATGCCGTATCAAAATAACAATTATCTATGTCACAAAGATGTTTTAAAACCTCTTCACCCATTGAAAGACCTCCCCAATGCGCACACACAACTGGTGTTTCAACAAGGCTTAAAACCTTTCTTAATCTTTCTGGTGTCGCATGGTACGGTGGCGAAAAACCGAAATCTTCGCCTGCATGAAACACAAGAATAAATCCTAGCTTTTCAATTTTTTTATATATCGGAAAAATCCTTTCATCATCAACAAAAAACTGCTGGTAGTCAGGATGAAGTTTTATACCTTTTATTCCATTTTCTTTTAATCTTTCAAGCTCACTTTCCCAGTTTTCAGAAAAAGGAAAAACAGAGCCGAAGGGAATTATTCTTTCACTCTTCAAAGAAATTGCAAAATCATTCACTTTGTTCTGCTGATTAGCATTCGTTACAATTGAAAGAACTACACTTTTATTCACTTCGTCTTTACTCATTAAATATAATAGCGAATTTTCAGTTCCGTCTGTCTGTGGAATAAGCCCACCAGAAACAAAACTCAGTTTTTCTATTGTATTCTTTGCTATTTTTTCAGGAAAACAATGTGTATGAAAATCTATAATCAACTAAATCACCTTTCTATATGATAATCTAAACTGAGCAAAAATTCAATATTTTATCTTAATTTATATATTTAATATCTTCTCCTCTTCTTGACAAATTATATTGTGTTTGATAAAATTTATTTTTGTATTAGGTTTTTATTGTGTGAGGTGTGCATTTTGGAAATTGAAAGAAAAATAGGCTTCAGTAACGACATGTATATTGAAAAGCAATCTGAACAAATTAAAAAGCGAATTGATGAATTCGGTGGCAAGCTTTACCTTGAATTCGGTGGTAAGCTTTTCGATGACTATCACGCTGCCAGAGTTTTACCTGGATTTAAGCCTGATAGTAAATTACAAATGCTTTTAAAACTTAAAGACCATGCAGAAATCGTAATAGTAATTTCTGCAAATGATATTGAAAGTAACAAAATACGTCGCGACCTTGGTATTACTTATGATATAGATGTGCTTCGTCTTATGGATGCTTTTTCAAGTGTTGGTCTTTATGTTGGCAGTGTTGTTATTACACAATTCTCAGGTCAACCCGCAGCAATTAAGTTTAAAGAAAAGTTAGAAACATTAGGCATTAAATCTTTTGTTCAATATATAATTGAGGGCTATCCTTATAACGTTCAACACATTGTAAGCGAGCAAGGCTTTGGCAAAAATGATTACATTGAAACAACCAGACCGCTTGTTGTTATAACCGCTCCTGGTCCTGGTAGTGGTAAAATGTCAACCTGTCTTTCACAGCTTTATCACGAAAATGCTCGTGGTGTTAAAGCAGGCTATGCAAAATTTGAAACCTTCCCAATATGGAACTTGCCACTCAAGCACCCTGTTAATTTAGCTTATGAAGCCGCAACTGCCGACCTTAATGATGTTAATATGATTGACCCTTACCACCTTGAAGCTTACGGCGAAACAACTGTTAACTACAACCGTGATGTTGAGGTTTTCCCTGTTTTAAATGCTATGTTTGAAAAAATTGAAGGTGTTAGTCCATATAAATCACCTACAGATATGGGTGTTAATATGGCTGGTTTTTCAATCATTGACGACGATGTTTGCAAAAAAGCTTCTCACGAAGAAATTATAAGAAGATATTTTTCAACTCTTTGCGATAAAAAGATGGGTCAAAAAAATGACCAGGCAATACAAAAAATAGAAAGTCTTATGAATCAGGCTGGTATTTCTGTAGAAAACACAAGACCAATAGTAAAAACAGCTCTTTTAAAAAGCGAAACTACAAATGGTCAACCTGCTGTAGCATTAGAGTTACCTAACGGACAAGTTGTTACTGGAAAAACCTCTGACCTTTTAGGAGCTTCTTCAGCAGCTCTACTTAATGCCCTCAAGGTTCTTGCTGGAATTGATGATAACGCTCTTTTAATTAAAAGAGAAATTATTGAACCAATACAAGACCTTAAAACAGACTTTTTAGGCAACAGAAACCCCAGACTTCACACAGATGAAGTTTTAATAGCGCTTTCAATGAGTGCTACAACAAGCGACATTGCTAAGAAAGCAATTGCTGAGCTTAAAAACCTCGCAGGAAGCGAAGCACACTCAACTGTTATTCTTTCACAGATTGATGCTGATACTTTCAGAAAGCTTGGTATCAATTTAACTTGTGAACCACAGTACCAGAGTAAAAAACTTTATCACAAATAATTCTCTTCTTTGTAGGGTGAAATGAGTTATCCGACCTGCTTGGACAATTCTTTTCACCCTAAATAAATGACCACAACGTTTTTGTGAACGTTGCGGTCTTTTATTTTATCCTGCTGGTACAGTAACTGATTTCGTTGCTTTCGAAGAACTTTTTTCGCTACCATTGTATGCTTTTACTTTATATTTATAGCGCTTATTCGCTTCTACTTTTGAATCAGTCCAGCTAAGTATATTCTTATCCTTGAGTGAAGCCTGTTTCTTATAACTGGTCCACTTACCATCTGAACCCTTTTCGGAACGATAAATTACATATTTAGTCGCGCCATCCACCTTCTCCCAGTTAAGGTCAACAGCACCAACTCTTGCTACTGATGTTGTAACTGGTGCGGCAAGGAAAAGCTTCTCATTTGAAGCTCCGACAGTACTTGAAGAATTTGTACTTTTTGCTTTAACCGTATATCTGTATTTTACGCCTGATTTTACAGTTGTATCTGTGAAGGTTTTTGCAGTAGCCTTCGCATTACCTAAGCTTTTCCATTTTGTCCATTTACCATCAACTAATTCAGAACGATAAATTGTGTATTTTTTTGCACCAGCTGATTGTGTCCAGCTACCCTTAATGCCAGTACTTGTAACAGAAATAGTAACCTCTGGCTGAGTTAATCTCCACAATTTGCTTGCAGATGAAGCTACACTTGAAGCTGAACCATTAATAGCAACAATTGTATAACTATATTTCACACCTGGCTTTGCCGATTTATCAGTAAATGATTTAGTTGTAGCACCTGTTGTGCCTAAATACAACTTATTGCCATATTTTTTAGTTGAAGGGTTATATTCTTCACGATAAATTGCATATCCAGTTGCACCATCCACAAGACTCCAAGTACCCTTTATACCTACTTCAATATTTGATGTTTTAAGTTCTGGCTGACCAAGGAAAATCAGACTCGAGGAAGCCTTTCTATAGCTATAATCGCTTTCTTTTGCAACACGAACTGAATATTTATATGTTTCACCACTTAAAACGCCTGTGTCTGTAGCTGACACATCTGAACCAGTAGTTGTAGTAACCTTTGTCCAATCGCTCCAGCTTCCATTAATCAATTGTGAGCGGTAAACTATATATTTATCAGCTATCGCATTAGCACTCCATTTTACATAAATGCCAGTTTTTGCTATTTCAACAGTAGGCTTTATAGCTTTTAAGTAAATAACTTTATTAGAGCCCTTTATTCCACTCTTATAGCTTCCGTTATAAGCCTTTACTGTATACTTATAGCGAGTTCCTTCTTTTGCCTTTTTATCTGTAACAGAAGTTTTAGAAGCATCTACAGTTGAAATCTTCTTCCATTTAGTGTAACTGCCATCACTCTTTTGTTCCGAGCGATAAACATTATAGCTCAATGCATGGTCAACCTTGTTCCAGCTTACTTTTATACCACTGGAACTATTAGAAATCTTCACTTTCGGAGTTGAAAGAGTTATTTTTGCAATAGCTTCTGTTACCAATTGTGCCTTACAAACAGTACACTCTTTATGCTTTGAACCAGTTTCCTCAAAGGTTGCTTCCTTATCAATTATCCAATCGCTCTCTGTATGACCTTTTGCATCAATATCAATACCTGGGTCAAAAATCTTTTTACAATCATAACAATATTTATCACCTGTGTAGCCTTTTTCGGTACAAGTTGGTGTTTTTTCATTGACTGTAACTACATTTTTATGTGCCACAGGGTTAATTGCTATAGTTGTTTCTTCTGATTTTGCAGTACAATCAGGATTTACACAAGCTTTATATTTTACGCCTGTAGCAATACAGGTAGGGTCAATTACTGTAAACTCTTCTGCAAATTTATGAGTTTTTCCATCAGGCTTAATGCTCACTGATATTTTATATTTACAGTCACCATTCTGACAAAATTGAGTAAGCTCACCCTTTACTGTGCATCCTGGTTCAACAGTAACAACGCCATCGCCTAAGCTATGACTTTTACCATCGGCTGGAACTTCTTCTTTCACAATGTGTGTACAGCCAGTATTAAGACATTTCTTAGTTTTTTCACCTGCTTCAACACAGTTAGGTTCTTTTGTTACTTCCCAATCTTCTTGTAATTTGTGTGCATCTTTATCTACAGGAAGGGTTTCAACCTTCTCGTAATCGCAACCTTCAATTTCACAAGCACTTACAGACTTACCCTCTTCTGCACAAGTTGCTTTTGTTACTACTGCTTCACCTAACTTGTGAGACTTGCCATCAGCAGGAATTTCTCTTTTCTGAGTTTTACCACAACCATAACCACACACCTGAACTTCTTCACCAACGGTTGCACAGGTTTGATTTGTTGTTACTTTCCACTCTGTCGACCAATCGTGGTTATTTTCATTGATTTTTACTTCAATTTCTTTTTCTTCACCACAACCTGCAACAATACAAGTTAATTTCATTAAACCTTTTTCAGTACAAGTAGCATCTTTGACTGGCTCTGCAAGACCCCAATTATGCTCTGCCTTAGTACCATAAGCGATATTACATATTTCACAAACTGCTAACTCAAGGCAAGTTGCACTACCACCGCTGTGCTCACAAGCCTTTTTGCAGGTTTTGCAGACACCATTTTCCCAAATGTGCTTTATATGCTCTGCAATAGTCAGCTTTGCTTTTGCATCATTTATCTGATAGTTTGCAGTAACATCCTTTTCCCCATTTTTTACAGTAAAGCTATCTACAGAAATTTCATATTCACCAGCAGTTTTTGTATCTTTTGCAGATGATGTCAATTTAACATCCATTTTATCGCCTGTTACTAAACCAGCTTCATCTACAACATATTTAAACTCTGACATTTCGCCATATTGTTCTGCAGTAGCATCTTCTATTGTAACTGTAATAGTTTTCTTGTTTATTTTTACTGTTACATTTACCGGAAGTGGATTTTCAATAAATTTATAATTTCCAGCGTCAGCACCCTTAAGTACAGGTGTGCCTGTAAATATAACCTTTTTATCTGAACCAGCAGAAGCATCCTCTACACTTGCTGTAATTCCAGTTAAATCAACTGAAACATTTTCGCCAGCTATAATGTTTGAAAGAGTAGCACCGCCATTACCCAATACAACTTCTGTTGAACCGTTGTAATCACGTTCCACAACAGAAATATTTTCTATTGCAACCTCTCTTTGCGTAATTTCTGCTTCAACAAAAGATTTTTCTACATCCTTGTAGTTGCCATTAATACCAACTAATTTATACCAAACCTTATATTTACCTGCTACTTTAGCTTTTGGTGCATCAGTAGCCCAATCACCATCTTCACCAGTAAGGCTATAGTATATCGTTCCCTGACCACCTACAAGCTGAGCACAAGTTTTCAAAAGTTCTTGTTCTGTACCATTATACTCGAGAACAGCGGCCTCAGGAGCTTGAAGTGAAGACGGTACTTTGATTATTTCATAAGTAGCCCTTGCTTCACCTTTGTAATTACCTTTACCTGTAACAATAATTGTTACTACACCTACATCTACACAGTTATGCTCTGTTCCATCACTTGCTAAATATGAAATAGTGTAATCTTCTTCACCAAGTGTTTTGCCATCAACTGTAATTGCAATTGTTGGTTTTTGTACTGAAATATTATAAACGAACTCATCTTTATCTAATATGATATTTTCGTCTGAAAGCTCTCTCTGAGTAATTGTGAAACTCCAGTTTGCAGAGGTTAACCCCGTGGCTTTTGTATATTTATCACTCTCTGCAACATCAATTTTAACAGTATAAGTACCAGCTTCAACAGGCACACCATCTATTGCTACATCATCTTTATAGTAAGTTACATTTTCGATAGCACCCATTCCTGAAATAGAGTCAACAACATTGATAGTTACTTCTTTACCGCTACCATCATAAACCAACTCTTCCAATAATGGTGCAGTAAACATGAAGCAATCGGCAGTAGGAATTGACTTTTCTACAATTTCATAATTGAGAGCATAAGTTCCTGTATAGTTACCTATAAACGCAATTGTTATTATAGCAGTACCACTCTTATCATAATTGTTATACGTTAAAGTGTAATCAGTATTTTCAAAAAGTGTTACTTCACCATCTTTAATAGTAATCTCAGGTTTAATTTCTTCACCTTCAAAAATATAACTTTCCTCTAAACCTGTTATTTCTACACTATCAAGAATAACAGCTTCGTTAACGAGTGATTTTGGAGTGATTGTAACAGTTGCTTCTGGGTAAGGTTGTTCTGCTACGATATAATTCTCTGCTTTTTCGCCTTTTAGCTTTGGTATACCTTCAAATATTACACGTTTATTTTCACCAGCATTTGCATCACTTACAATAGCAGTTACGTCGTCTAAATTGAGTTCAACACTGCTCTTGTCAGCATCCACTACGCCAGAAAGCTCACTTTCAGTTGAAACAATCTCAATTTTCTTAGTACCATTGTATTCACGTGATTCAACTGCTATTTTTGAAATAGAAATAGCTTTCGGATTTACTGTATAAGTCGCAGTTGCACTAAAATCATAGTTGCCCTTACCATTCACAGTTACAGTCTTCACACCAGCAGATATTGAATCTTCTTGATATGTAACATCAAAATCAGCTTTTTCTAATTCTTTTTCGTCAAGCTTAACAGTTACATCTGGTTTCTTTTCTGTACCATCATAAATTAAATCTATCTCTTCAAAAGTAATAACTGCTTCGTCATAAATTATAACAGCATCACTGCCGACAATCGCTTTATTGCCAACATTATCTGTAGCTTTAATATAAATTACATATTCGCCTGGTTCTGTAATTGAAACCATATCATCTTCAAGAGCTTGCCAGTCATCATCAGTTAATTCGCCTGTGACAGTTTCTTCATTACCAATATAATACTTAATCTCGTTAACGCCACTACCATTTTCATTATCAGTTACTACAACTTCTACAGTTGCAGAATCTTCACAATAAACGTCATTTTCAAGTTTCGTATCACCAATTTTAAATTCTACTGTTGGTACTGTTAAGTCAAAAGTAACATCATCTATAGTTACAACATCCGAAGTAGCATTATCTGCTTCTCTTTTCACATAAAAGCTAATAGGGTTTTCTGAAAAATCAAGTGATTCACCATAAGTTCCGTCTTGCAAAACTGAAAGCTGATATCCGTCCTTCGCAGTTACAGTTACATTTTTAGCAAAGCCCTCAACATCCAGAGGATTTTTTTCAACATCGTATGTATCTGTTGCATCAAGATATCTTATTGCATAGTCAGCAGTTATGAATTCATTCTCTGGCAATGAAAGTTTAACAGTATACTTTTCATCATTTTCGTTTACTGACATTGGCTTTGAGGTTAATTTATCTTCACCTGAATAGTATTCAATTGAATCCTCATCTATTAAGCTTTCATCAAATGTGCCCTCAAGCACTACTTTTGCACTATATTCCTGACCATACAACACATCAGGGCATACGAGAGTTACGGTGCCACGTGGTACCGGATTTTCTTCTGTTCCACAAGAGCAATACTCTGTAATTACAGCATCCTTTGCTATATAAGCATTTTCTTCCCTTACGAGACAGCCCCTGTAATGAACTGACACACCTTGTGGAATTTCATTTAAAATAGCGTCAGAAACATCTTCTTTTAATTGTTCTGAAAAAACTATGTATTTTAAATTTTCACAATTTTCTAATGTTCCTTCGCCGATTGTTACAACTGTTTCTGGAATAACAATCTGCACAACTGATGTATTACCCTTAAAAGCATCTGTATCAATTTCAGTTACTGTGTAATCTGTATCAGTTTCAACATCTGATACTGAAGCATCTATATCAATATTGTTCTCCAAACCTTTATACTCAGTAAGCTTACACTCACCTGGATTTTCGCCTGCTCCATCCTTCGTAATTGTATAGACAAAATCCCCTGATTCTATAGTTTTTGATGGTGTAACACCCTCTCCATCTGTTGCACTTGCTACAACAGGTGTAGAAAAGCAAACACCAAAAATGAATATACAAGATAAAAACAAGCTCATTAATCTTTTCATAAAGACACTCCCTTTTCATTTTAGGCAATTTCAACTAAATTTTCACCTAAAACTGCTTATTTTAATACAAATTTATTGTACTCATTTTCTTACGTAAAGTCAACAATTTTAAAAAAAATGTAATTTTAGATTTGCAGAATGTTTACAATTAAAAAAGAGTGCTGAATCAATTTGATTCAGCACTCACTCTAAGCGTCGCAAGCATAACCGCTTTTATAGTATGCATTCTGTTTTCTGCCTCCTGGAATACAACAGACTGTTCACTTTCAAAAACATCGTCGGTTACTTCAACTGCAGTTCTGTTAAATTTATCGCAGATTTTCTTGCCTATTTCTGTCTTTTTATCGTGGTAGGATGGCAGACAATGCATAAAAATTGTGTCTTTGCCTGTGTGTGACATCAATTCCTTGTTTACCTGATAAGCTGACAAATCGTTAATTCTTTCTGCCCAGACTAATTCTGGCTCACCCATTGAAACCCATACATCTGTGTAAACAACATCGGCATTTTTAACAGCAGAAACAGGGTCCTCTGAGAAAGTAAGAGTAGCACCAGTCTGCTTTGCAATTTTTTTACATTCGCCCACTAAATCTGTATCTGGAAAATACTTTTTAGGTGCACAAGCAACAAAGTTCATACCCATTTTTGCACAGCCCACCATAAGTGAGTTACCCATGTTATATCTTGCGTCACCAAGATACACAAAATTTATACCTTTTAGGTAACCAAATTTTTCTTTTATTGTAAGAAAATCAGCTAAAATCTGTGTAGGATGAAATTCGTTTGTAAGACCATTCCATACAGGAACTTTTGAAAATCGTGCTAATTCTTCAACTACTTCCTGACCATAGCCACGATATTCAATTCCGTCATAAATTGAAGAAAGCACTCTTGCTGTGTCGGCAATACTTTCTTTTCTGCCTATTTGTGAAGCAGAAGGGTCAAGATAAGTAACACCCACACCTAAATCCCTTGCTGCCACCTCAAAGCTACAACGTGTTCTCGTACTTGTTTTTTCAAATATAAGAGCAATATTTTTACCCTTTAATTCTTCGTGGGGAACACCATTTTTCTTTTTTTCTTTAAGCTCTGCCGCAAGGTCTATGAGATACTCTATTTCTTCACTACTGTAATCAAGAAGCTTTAAAAAATCTCTGCCGACTAAATTCATTTTGTCACCTCTACTGCTTTTTTTATAACACTTACTGCCTTTATTAATTCATCATCTGTAATGTTAAGCGGTGGTAAAAGTCTAACCTTGTTTTTTGCCTTTATTGGAAGAACACCATTTTCCTGACAAATTTTTATTACTTCAGAAGCGTCCTTTTCTGTTTCAATACCAAGCATAAGACCAAGACCTGTAACACTTTTTACACCATCAGCATTTTTCAATTCATCAATTATAAACTTTGATTTTCTGTTTACTTCTTCTAAAAATCCATAAGTTAAACGAGAAACTATGTTTACTGCACCTGCACAGGAGACCGGATTTCCACCAAAGGTAGAGCCGTGTGTTCCACTTGTTAAAACATCTTTTGTTTTTTCGCCCATAATAACAGCACCTATAGGAAGTCCGCCACCCAAGCCTTTTGCAGTTGTAACAATATCTGGTGAAAGACCATAATGCATATAGCCAAAAAGCTTGCCTGTTCTGCCGTTACCAGTCTGCACCTCGTCAACAATCATTAAAATATCTTCTTTTTCACAAATATCTTTAATGCACTCTACAAATTCCTTTGTAAGTGGTACAACGCCACCCTCGCCCTGAACAATTTCAAACATAATTGCTGCCAATTTGTTTTCTGAAACTACTCTTTTAAGCATTTCCACATCATTTGCATCAGTGTAAACAAAACCATCTGTAAGTGGCAAAAAATCTTTATGAAAAGCATCCTGACCTGTTGCGGCAAGTGTTGTAATTGTTCTACCGTGGAAACTGTTGTTAAGAGTTAAAATTTTGTAGTAATCCTTACCTTTTTTCTCGAACGCATATTTTCTTGCAACTTTAATTGCACCCTCGTTTGCTTCTGCACCAGAATTACCGAAAAATACTTTCTTCATACCTGTTTTTTCGCAAAGAAGCTCAGCAAGTTTTACACATGGTGCTGAATAATAAAGGTTTGATGTGTGCTGACAAACTGTTAATTGCTTTGCAACTGCTGAAGTCCATTCTTCGTCACACATACCAAAAATATTAACAGCAATACCGCTACCCATGTCAATGTACTCTTTTCCGCAGCTGTCTACCACTGTTGAACCTTTACCAGAAACAATTTCTATAGGAAATCTCGCATAAGTATTTGCTACATAATATTGGTCTTTCTCCTTGATGTTCATACTTTTTCCCCTTATCTGTCTTCATCATAGTGCTCAGTAACCATTGTACCAGCACCTTCATCTGTCAATAATTCTATAAGAATTGAGTGTGGAATTCTGCCATCCATAATAATAACTTTTTCTACACCTTTTCTTATTGCGTCTATGCAACATTCCACTTTCGGAATCATGCCGCCAGAAATAACGCCACTTTCAAATAATTTTTGTGCATCGTCGATATTGATGCACTTTATAATGGAATTAGGGTCATCCTTATCCTTTAAAACACCAGCAATATCTGTCATAGAAATAAGTCTTGTTGCATTCATTGCCCCAGCTATAAAAGAAGCCGCTGTATCGGCATTTATGTTATAAACATTACCCTCGTTATCACAGCCAATAGTTGAAACAACTGGAATATAGCCTTTTTCAAGAACATCTAAAACAGGTGTTACATCTACATTTGTAATTCTACCCACAAAGCCGAGTCTTTCATCTTTCACTTCTGCTTCAATCATGTGTCCATCAAGACCAGAAATACCAATAGCCTTGCCACCCTTAATCTGAATAAGATTAACGAGAGATTTATTTATTTTGCCCGCAAGAACCATCTGCACAACGTCTGCAGTTTCTTTATCAGTAACACGAAGACCATCAACAAACTGACTCTCTTTGCCTATTTTATTTAAAGTTTCTGTAATTTCAGGACCACCACCATGAACTAAAACAACCTTAACACCAATAAGATGAAGAAGCACAATATCTTCCATAACCTGTTGTTTTAATTCTTCGCTTACCATAGCATTGCCACCATATTTCACAACCACGATTTTATCATGATATTTCTGTATGTATGGTAAAGCCTGAGTAAGAATTTCTGCCCTGTCTAAATTTGTAACGCTTTTATCTATCATGTTCTGTAATCTCCATTGATTTTTACATATTCGTAAGTTAAATCACAGCCCCACGCAGTAGCACCCCAGGAACCATCATTTAACTCAATCTTCGTAATAATTTCTTTTTCTAAAAGAATTTCTTTTGCCTTTTCTTCAGAAAATTCTACTCCAGCACCATTCTTACAAACAAGAATTTCGCCTTTTGATGAAATAAAAGAAACATCAATTTTAGTAACATCTACATCTGCACCACTGTAGCCTATAGCGCAAAGCACTCTGCCCCAGTTTGCATCTGCACCAAACATAGCCGCTTTTGTGAGAGAAGAACAAATAACGCTCTTTGCAACTGTTTTTGCTATTTCTTCACTCTTTGCACCATTAACCTGACACTCAAGAAGCTTTGTAGCACCTTCGCCATCACCAGCAATCATTCTGCAAAGGTGAACAGTGATTGTGTTAAGCGCTTTCATAAATGTGTCAAAATCATCGCCATCAGAAGTAATTTCCTCATTACCTGCCATACCATTAGCAAGAACTGTTACCATATCGTTTGTTGATGTATCGCCATCAACACTAACCATATTGAATGTATTTTTTATATCGGTAGAAAGTGCCTTTTTAAGCATCTCAGGTGAAATAGCACAGTCAGTTGTAATAAATACAAGCATTGTTGCCATATTAGGGTGAATCATACCAGACCCTTTGGCAATACCACCTATTTTACATTCTTTACCGCCTACAGTAAAAGAAACTGCAATTTCTTTTAATACTGTATCAGTTGTCATAATACCTTCAGCCGCATCTTCACTATTGTTACCCAAAGAATTCTTGAGTGCTTCCATACCATTTTTGATAGGCTCAATATCTAAAGGCTGACCAATAACACCAGTTGAAGCAACCACAACATCGTTTTCTGAAATATTCATAGTTTCAGCTACTAATTTACTCATACCCTCAGCAATTTCAATACCGTTTGCGTTACAGGTATTAGCGTTTCCACTGTTACAAATAACTGCCTGAGCAAATCCATCGGCAATATGATTTTTAGTAACAACAAGTGGAGCACCTTTAACTAAATTAGTTGTATAAACTGCCGCAGCAGCCGCTTTCTTTTCGCTGAATATAAGCGCTAAATCTTTTTTTGTTTTATTTTTTCTTATACCACAGTGAATACCACCTGCAGTAAAACCCTTTGCAGCACAAACGCCACCCTTAATAATTTCCATAAATATACCTCTATTTTATAACTAAACCTGTTGTTTCATCTTGACCTAAAACAATATTAAGACATTCAATTGCGGCACCCGAAGCACCTTTGCCTAAATTGTCATATCGAGCTGTTAAAATAATTCTGTCTTCGTTGCCGAAAACTGAAACCTCCATTGTATCCAAATCTGAATAAGCACCGGCAGAAATAAATCCTGTTTCGTCGTTATTCTCTTTAAAGCTAACAATAGGACCCTGATATTTATTTTTATAAATATTTTTTATATCGTCGAGTGTAGTTCCGACTTTTAACATACTCTTAAATATAGGAACGGTCACTTCCATACCAGAATAGAATGGCGCTACCACTGGACAGAATATAGGAGCATTTTCAATACCGCTGATTGCCTTCATTTCTTTTAAATGCTTGTGACCCTGAGTAAGACCATATTGTCTTGGGGCATCTAGAAGAATATCTCTTCCTTCGTCTTCGTAGTCAGCAATCATTTTTTTGCCACCGCCAGAATAACCTGTAAGTGAAAAACAAGAAAGATTTTCTGCTTTATTTAAAATTCCAGCCTCTATAAGTGGATATACAAGTGCTATAAATCCACTTGCATGACAGCCAGGAACAGCTATTCTTTTGCCATTTTTAAGCTTTTCTTTATGATTTTCTGAAAGCTCTGGAAAACCGTATGCCCAACCCTCATCAGTTCTGTGAGCAGTTGATGTATCAATGACAACTGTGTTATCATTCTCAATTAAGCTTACAGATTCTCTGGCAGCATCATCAGGAAGACACAAGAAAGCAATATCTGCACTATTAAGTGCTTCTTTTCTGGCTTCAATATCTTTTCTCTTTTCTTCGCTGAGTGTAATTATTTCAACACCATCAAAATTTTCAAGTCTTTCAAAAATTCTAAGACCTGTTGTACCAGCTTTACCATCAATAAATATCTTTTTTGCCATTTATAAACTCCGTAACATATATAATTTGCTTTTCTACTGATTCATAACCTGTAGAGCCAGCTGAAATTCTCTTTTTAATACAAGTTTCAAGTGAAATTTCTTCGTATAAATCTGCGTCGAATAATTCACTTATTTTTTGATATTCAGAAAGCGCCATATCATCAAGAACTATATTTTCATCAACACATTTTGCAACAATCTGACCTACAATTTTATAAGCAGAACGGAATGGAAGACCTTTTTTAACTAGATAATCTGCTAAGTCTGTTGCATTTATAAAGCCTCTTTGTGCCGCTTTATACATATTATCTTTTAAAGTAATCATTGTAGAAATCATAGGTGCAAAGATACTGAGACATTTTTTGACTGTTTCAATTCCATCAAAAATTGCTTCTTTATCCTCTTGCATATCCTTATTATAAGCAAGTGGTAAACCCTTTAAAGATGTTAAAAGTGACATTAAATCACCGTAAACTCTACCTGTTTTACCTCTTACAAGCTCTGCCATATCTGGATTCTTTTTCTGTGGCATAATGCTTGAACCTGTTGTATATGAATCATCTAATTCAACAAATTTGAATTCCCATGAAGACCATAAAATAACTTCTTCAGAAAATCTTGAAAGATGCATCATAATAAGACTAAAGCAAGAAAGAAGCTCTACGCAGAAATCCCTGTCAGAAACACCATCTATACTGTTTTGTGTAATACCGTAAAAATCAAGCTCTTTTGCTACAAAATCTCTGTCGGTGTTATATGTAGTACCAGAAAGGGCACAAGAGCCAAGTGGCGAATAATTCATTCTTTTTACTGCATCTGAAAGGCGACCTATATCACGGATAAACATCATCGCATACGCTAAAAGATGGTGGGCAAATGTAATAGGCTGTGCTCTCTGAAGATGGGTGTAACCAGGCATTATTGCATCCTGATTTTTCTTTGCCTGTTCTAAAATTGCCTCTATTAAATTGTATAAAAGCTCATTAACTTCAACTGCTTCATCTCTTAAATAAAGACGTATGTCTAAAGCAACCTGGTCGTTTCTGCTACGTGCTGTATGAAGTCTTTTTCCAACATCACCCTTACGCTTTGTAAGCTCAGCTTCCACAAACATGTGAATATCTTCTGCTCCCATATCTACAGGGAGCTTGCCACTTGTAATGTCATCACAAATTGAAGAAAGACCATCTGTTATTTCGCTAAAATCATCTTTTGAAATGATACCCTGCTTTACAAGCATTGAAGCGTGTGCTATTGAACCTTTTATATCCTGCACATACATTTTACTGTCAAAGTGAATGGAAGAATTGAAATCGTCTGCTTCTTTATCCAAAGCCTTCTGAAATCTTCCTGCCCACATTTTATCCATAACTCTAAAAGTCCTTTCAATATTATTAACCACTGATTAAACCATTGCAGATAATCAGTGGTTAACTCTAAAAACTAATTATTTATCTAAACCGTTTTTCTCTTTCATTTTTGCCATAACTTTAATTGGAAGACCGTAAAGGTTTATAAATCCTGCTGAATCCTTCTGGTCATAAACCTCATCTTCATCAAATGTAGCAATTTCTGGGTCATAAAGTGAATATGGAGATTTAACACCTGCATTAATCATATTACCTTTGTAAAGCTTAAGAGTAACATCACCTGTTACAGTTTGTTGTGTGCTCTTAACGAATGCTAAAATTGCTTCTGTAAGTGGTGTGAACCATTGTGCATTATAAACGAGCTCTGCTAACTTCTGAGCAACAAGTGCTTTATAGTGAGCAGTTTCTTTATCGAGACAGATTGTTTCAAGAACTTCGTGAGCTTTATAAAGAATTGCACCACCTGGTGTTTCATAAACACCACGACATTTCATACCAACAAGTCTGTTTTCAACAATATCGAGAAGACCAATACCATTTGCGCCGCCGAGTTCATTGAGTTTTTCAACAATCTCTACTGAACCCATATCCTTACCATCAATAGCAGTTGGAACACCTTTTTCAAAGTGAATTGTTACATAAGTTGGTTTGTCTGGAGCCATTTCTGGTGAAACACCCATTTCTAAGAAGCCCTCTTTATTGTAAAGTGGCTCATTCATTGGGTCTTCAAGGTCAAGACCTTCGTGTGAAAGGTGCCAGATATTTTTATCTTTAGAATAGTTTGTTTCTCTGCTTATTTTAAGTGGAACATTATGTGCTTCAGCATAATCAATCTCTTCTTCACGAGATTTGATATCCCATTCTCTCCAAGGTGCAATAATTGGCATATCTGGTGCAAAAGCCTTAATTGCAAGTTCAAAACGAACCTGGTCATTACCCTTACCTGTGCAACCATGACAAATTGCATCTGCACCTTCTTTTAAGGCGATTTCTGCTACTCTTTTACCAATTGAAGGACGAGCAAAAGCTGTACCTAAAAGATATTCCTCATATTTTGCACCAGCCTGAACGCAAGGGAAAACATAATCTTCAATAAATTCTTTTGTAAGGTCTTCAACATAAAGCTTTGAAGCACCTGTCTTAAGAGCCTTTTCTTCAAGACCCTCTAATTCACTTGCCTGACCAACGTTACCTGAAACAGCAATTACTTCACAATTATTATAGTTTTCTTTAAGCCAAGGAATGATAATTGATGTATCAAGTCCGCCTGAATATGCTAATACTACTTTTTTAATGTTTTTCTTATCCATTTTATTGCCTCCGAAAATCGTTTTTGAAAAAATATTCATTTGATGTGCATAATATTACAACTTTGCTTTGTGTTTGTCAACACTTTTTCATAAATATTTATATTTTTGTCAAAATGCACCTACTTTTTCGCATATTTATGCAGTATTTTATGTATATTATTCGTTTTTATGTATATTTCTTTCTAAAACAAAATCTACACACACGTCAAACAAACCCACGACACTATGTTGCTTATCGTCCTTTCGAAACTTTTTCGTGAATTCCCATCAAAATTTTAGGATTTTCTATTGATTTTTTTAGTAAATTGTGTTAAATTGTTCTTATATTGTATGGTGTTTTTGTGTGTTTTTCCATATTTAGTCTCACAAACTCCAATAAACACTATATGTTGTTGGATTTATCCAACATTTTTTTGGTATATTGTTGTTTTTCTCAGTTTTAATCACACAATACACTCTTTAAACTTTATTCTCTGGAGGTTTTTTCTGTGGACAAGAGAACTCTCTTGGCAGTTGACGATGCCGAAATAAATAGAAAAATACTTTCAAAGCTCTTTTCTTCTGACTTCAACATATTAGAAGCTACCGATGGTAAAGAAGCTCTTGAAGTTATTGCTGAAAATAAGGGCAATGTTGATGTTGTTATACTTGATATTATTATGCCAAAATTTGATGGCTTTTATTTTCTTGAAAAAATCAAGGAAACTGACTTTTCTGATATTCCTGTTGTTATAGCAACAACTGATAATTCACCAGAAGCTGAAGAAAGACTTTTAGACCTCGGTGCAACTGACTTAATTTACAAACCGTTTAATCCACAGAATGCGGTTAAAAGAGTTAAGGCGATTCTCGCACGTAGAGAATCAGAAAAAGAAAAGATAAAATCAACTGCAGCCTCTTTAGAAGAGCGTCATACTATTGTTATGCGTCAGACCAACACCTTCTCTGCAGAATACAGTTTTGAAACAGGTCAAACATATATTGACCCTGAATATATTCAGTTTGTTCATCGCGATTTCCAGAATATTGATATTTTCGACCCTACAACAATGATTGGTCTCATTTATAGACCTGATTT
This sequence comes from uncultured Clostridia bacterium, assembly GCA_937916395.1. Lineage (GTDB taxonomy): Bacteria > Bacillota > Clostridia > Oscillospirales > Acutalibacteraceae > DTU089. The sequence goes on from CALFTN010000083.1 coordinate 52,923, forward strand.
GGATGCGGTTATTTCATTCCTTAATTTAGGCGATGTTCACGAAACGACTCAGCGTTACATAAATATAAGAATCCTCACTGATAATAACATTTATGAATGGTTCCGTCTTGCTCTTACTCTTTATATTGAAAACGGCATAAAAACAAGAGCAATTCTCACCTTCAATAATATCAATAATGAGATGGAAGCTATAAAGAAGCTTGAAATTTTCTCATCTATTGACAGACTCACCAAAATTCCTAATAGAAACACATTTGTTGAAAAAACACAGACAATTATCGAAGAAAATGATGGTCATAAATTCGCGATTGTCCGCTTCGATATTGAAAGCTTTAAAATTATTAATCAGCTCTTTGGTACTTCTGAAGGCGACTCAATTTTAAAGTTTATCGCTGTAAAGCTTCAGGAAATTATTGAGCCTATTAAAAATGGTACATATTGCAGAATCACATCTGACTTATTCGCATTTTCTATTCCTTATGAGAATGACGAATTATTGAACTCTGTCATTGATACTTTAGTTGCAGCTGTTAAAATGTACCCATTAAACTTTGACATCACACTTTCATTTGGTATTTATATTGCAGAAAATTCTGAATATTCTGTAAGGCACATGCTTGACAGAGCTGGTGTTGCCCAAAAAGCAACTAAAAACAATTATAAATCTCATGTTTCTTACTTTGATGAAGCACTTAAAGAACAAGAAGAAATTGAAATTACAATTGTTTCAGAAATGAAACGTGCACTTGAAAACGGCGAATTTAAAATTTATCTTCAACCTAAGGTTGATATGAGAACATCTAAAATCATTGGTTCTGAGGCACTTGTTCGCTGGGTTCACCCTGAAAAAGGTCTTATTTCCCCTAGAAACTTTATTCCTATTTTTGAAAACAACGGATTTATTACAGAGCTTGACTACTACATTTTTGAAACTGTTTCAAAACAGCTTGATAAATGGCGTAGTGATGGTATTCCTGTACTCCCTGTTTCTGTTAATGTTTCTCGTGCTGACCTTTATGACCCTAACTTGTTCCCTAACATCGTTAAGATTGTTGACAAATATAACATTCCACACGAAGATATTGAATTTGAACTTACCGAAAGCTCATTTATTTCAGATAACCACAAATTAGTTGAGCTCACATTCAACCTTCAAAAGGGTGGCTTCCACGTTCTTATGGATGACTTCGGCAGTGGTTATTCTTCACTCAACTCTCTTAAAGATATTAAGGTTGACGTTTTAAAAATTGATATTAACTTCTTACCTACATCAAAAGATGATGAAAGAGCAGGTAAAATACTCACTTCTGTTGTTTCAATGGCACAGGCACTTGACCTCAAGGTTGTTGTTGAAGGTGTTGAAACAAGAGAACAGGCAGACTTCCTCATAAGCATTGGTGCCTATGAAGCTCAGGGCTATTACTTCTTCAGACCAATGCCCATTGAAGATTACGAAAAAGCATTAAAGGCACAATTAGAAGCAGAAGCAAAGGCTTAATCAGCCTTTCGAGGTGATTTTTAAATGAATGAAACTGTATTAATTGTTGATGACGCTGAGTTTTCACGATCTGTTATGAAGCAAGCGTTGTTTAACGCTGGGTTTGATAATATTTTAGAAGCAACTACAGCAGAAGAAACACGCAAAATTTTTGCAAATAACTGTCCTGACCTTACTATACTGGATATTATGCTTCCTGATAACTTTGACTTAAAGCTCCTTTATGAGCTTTTGGCAATAAACAAAGAGGCAAGAATTGTTGTAAACTCTGCAATTAACAAGCCTGAAATAACACGTGAAGCTCTTTTAGCCGGTGCTCGTGGTTTCATAACAAAGCCATTTAATGAAGTGGATTTTTTATGTAAGGTCAAAATGGCATTAGAAGATTAAAATAAATGGCACTCATTTAAAAGAGTGCCCTTTTTATTGGAGTGTATTTTATGAAAAAAATATTTTTATGTTGTTTTATATTAATAGCTGTATGCCTTACAGCTTGTAAAAAAACAGAAGAAGAACCTGTAATAACTACAACTGAATCAATCATTACTGAAACAACTACTGAATCAACTGCTGTTACTGAAACAGAAACTACCATTACTACTCCTGTAACTGATGGTTATGAAACCGAGGTTTCACGTCTTCCACTTTCAGAAGAAGCTATGGAATTCTCTTTTCTTTCTGGTGCAGGTGCCTGGCGTACTGTTATAACACTCAAGCAGGATGGAACCTTTGAAGGCTTATACCATGATTCTGAAATGGGTATAACAGGTGAAGGATACCCCAATGGCAGTGCCTATGTTTGTGAGTTTTCCGGTAGATTTACCGATATTAAAAAAATCAACGACTATTCTTACAAAATGACTCTTTCAGATGTTAAAACTACAGAACCAATTGGGAAAGAATGGATTGAAGACGGAGTATTTTATACTGCAACTGGTCCGCATGGATTGATGAATTCCCAAGAATCTCCTGACTTTGACAAAGTGGCTACCGAGTTTATTCTATATCTTCCAGAAACTCCGGTTGAAACTTTATCTGATGAATTTTTGGTTTGGTGGCCATATTACTATGAGCATGAACAAACCCCATTCAAAGAATTGTCATGTTATGGCATTTTAAATGTCGATTCAAAACATGGTTTTTTCACTTATAATAATGTCGATATCCAATAAATAAGCCCATAAATGCTTGCTGCACCACAGCCATAAACTATTACAGGACCTGCTAAATTAAACATTTTAGCACCAGTACCTAAAATATGACCTTCGGCTTTGAATTCAAGTGCAGGCGAAACAACCGAATTGGCAAATCCTGAAATTGGTACAAAACACCCTGCTCCACCCACTTTTGCAATTTTATCAAACACACCTAAAATTGTTAAAATTGCAGTAATTACGATAAGTGTTATTGAAACAAGTGCTTTAGCCTCTGTAAGCGTCATTGAAGTCATTAAATATACTGTTCTTAAAGCCTGACCCAAACAGCTTATTGCACCACCAAATATAAATGCATTTATCAAATCTTTTTTCAGTGGCGATTTTGGTGTCAGCTTTTCTACTAATTTACTATATTGATAATCTCTCATAATTTTCACCCAAAAATGTTTTTCCCAAAAACTTATGAGACTATGCAAATTTTTTCAATAAATTCGCATAGTCTCATTTTGTTATAAAATATAGATTATTATATCACGTCTACCCCAGTTAACACATTCCTGTTCAGTATCCATATAAAGGTCAACTGTCCAATCTGTGCTGTGAACAAAGCTTCCTGTGTCAGCAGCTATACAATAACCATACACACGCTTACCATCAGCAGAAACAATATACATCTCTGTGCCATAAGGAATTTCATTTGGGTCAACCGCTATATAACCTGTTCTTGCCTTTTCACCTGTTGCTGTTATACCACCAGGAATACAGTAAGCAGTGGCTTTACCGTTAATTGCCTTTTTATAGTTTGTCGGAATACCATTTGCACCTATATTTACATAGGATGGAACCGCAAGGTCACTTATTGGTGTAGTTGATGGGGTTGTTGAAGGCTTTACATTTACCTTTGTACCCACTTCAAGAACCTTATCTACCGGTCGTTTGGTAATTTTGGATTCCTTCACCACAGAATCAATAAGAACACCATTTATATAACTTTCTTTATAAGTGATTTCTCTTGCACCGTTCTGACCTTCTACTTTAACTCTTGTTTTACCTGCTGCTAATTCATCAGTATAAACATATTTTGTTGTGTAAGAAAGCTTTTCTGTAACAGTGTAAACTTTTGTTTTAACTTTAATTACTTCTATTTCTATACCGTTCATAAGTGGTGCATTAGGACCTGGGTTAGTCTGGTCATCTTCACTTATGTTAAGGTCAACCTTAGAAATCGCATCTTTAACTGTTTTTCCTGAAACAGTTCTATGGTATACCGCACCATCAATTTTAATCTTGATATCAAATGCACCATAAATTTCAATTTCCATTCCTTCGGTGAGTGGCTCATCGAGCGAATAGTTTACAGATGCACCTTCAGGTAAATTAATCTCTGCCATTTTAATGGCATCAGAAACCGTACCTGAAGCAAACACAGAATAGGTTGAACCTTCATAATTGGTAATATAAACAGTTACACCTCTGTTTATTTTTATTACTGTTTCGTCGACACCCGCCTTAAACTCTGTAAGGTCCAATTTATCACCATAAGCCTCGTTGAATAAAATATCATTTTCTTCAAGTATTGCCTCTGGCTTTGTTTCTCGGGTACGGGTCACAATAACTTTTTCGCCATCCTTAATCTTAACATCATAAGACTTGACTGGCTTAGCGAATGCAGTAACTGAAACAAAGAATAATACTACCACCATAAGAAGTGCTAACTTCCTGTTAGGTGAATGTACTGCTACTTCGCCTTTTCTGAATTTTGTCATGGTATAAATACTCCTTAAACAAGCAATCTTTATTTAATTTATATTGATTGCTGTTAATAGATATTCTTATGCACAATTAAACACTGAGTCGTAAATTCAATGTTAAACTATGAACAAAAATATCGCTCTTATCCTATGGCAAAATGTATTATACCCATTTTTTTGGTATTGTCAAATAATTTCAAGCCAGTCAATTTGTTTATTTTGTACAAATCAAGTGTATAAAATCGACCAAATACCCCTATATTATGTATTTTATTCAACATCTGTCGTATATATTTCATTGACATTTTTGTCAAAAGTGCAAAAATTACAATTTGTAACTTTTAAGAATTTTACTTATCAATCATAAATATTGTGTATTTTTCAAAATTTTTGTTGACATAAGCACAATTTAGGGCGATAATATTAGTCATTACAACACTCTTTAAATAGTAAAAAGGACTTATTATGAATATTAAAATTCCTGAAAAAATAAATTACATTCTTGAAATATTTTGGCAAAACGGTTTTGAAGCTTATTGCGTTGGTGGAAGCATACGTGACAGTATTATGGGTATTCCAACAGGTGATTGGGATATTACAACTTCTGCTTTGCCAGAAGAAACAAAAAAGCTTTTTAAAAACGAAAAAATTATTGATACAGGCATTAAACACGGCACGGTATCAATCATAAAAGACCACGAAGCTATTGAAGTTACAACTTTCAGAATTGATGGCGAATACTCTGACAACCGTCATCCAGAATGTGTTAGTTTTACCAGAAATCTCAGCGAAGACTTAAAACGCCGCGATTTCACCGTTAACACCTTAGCATACTCAGAAAAAACTGGTCTCATAGATTTATGTGAGGGAATTTCAGACATAGCTAACAAGGTAATACGAACAGTAGGGAATGCAGAAGAAAGATTTAATGAAGACGGACTTCGTATTATGAGAGCGTTACGTTTTGCGTCCACTTTAAACTTCAATATCGAAGAAGAAACTAAAAAGGCAATTCACAAGCAAAAACACTTATTAAAAAACATCTCAGTAGAAAGAATTACAGTCGAACTCAACAAATTACTTATGGGTAGTAATACCTTTAATATATTAACTGAATTTGCTGATGTGTTCGCAGTTATAATTCCAGAAATAGAGCCGTGTATAAGCTTTAAGCAATACGGGAAAAAACACGCTTATGATGTGTGGACGCATATCTGTCATACCGTTGACACAATTCCACAGGATAGAATTTTAAGATTAACTATGCTTTTGCACGATTTAGGAAAAGTACCCACACATAAATTAAACGAAAATGGTGAGAGCACATTTAAAAATCACGCCACTGTCGGTGGTGAAATGGCAAAAGAAATACTCACACGACTTCGTTTTGATAAAAAGACTATTAACAGAGTTTCTTTTTTAGTAAGTCACCATGATTTTGAACCACCAGAAACAAAAATCCAACTGAAAAAGAAAATGAAAATTCTTACCGCAGAAGATGTCAGAACCTTACTCATTATTAAAAAAAGTGACCGCGGTGCACTCTCAGAAGCTTATAGGGATATAAGCAAAGAATCTGAGCAAGTTTTAATATGGCTTAAAGAAATAGAAGAGAATAATGAATGTGTTGCTGTAAGTCAGTTAAAAGTAAACGGAAAAGACTTAATAAATCTGGGCTATAAAAACGAAGAAATAGGCAAAAAGTTAGACTATCTTTTAGATTGTGTAGTCGAAGAAAAAGTCCACAACAATAAACATGAGCTTTTAACTTTTTTAAGTTGACATTGTTATTATAATAGTATAAAATAATGGTAATTATAATGGTATAATATTTGCCATTAAAAAAGACGAAAAAAGGTGATAATATGCGTAATTCATATCCACTTAACTTTGAATGGAAATATTCTCCTGAATTCAGGGAAGAGATGACAAAAGCAAAATTCAATGACAAGGCTTTCCAGACTGTTGATATTCCACACGCTAATAAAGAAATTCCTTTTAACTATTTTGATGAAAAATGCTACCAGTTCACTAGCTGTTATCGCAAAAAATTTGATTTACCAAAGAAAGACGGCAAAAAATACATTCTCCATTTTGAAGGTGCGGCTGTTTATTCAAAGGTTTACTTGAACGATGAATTTTTAGGTGAATACAAAGGTGCATATAACCGTTTTTCATTTGATATTACAGATGTTGTAGACAAAAAGAACAATGTTTTAGTAGTTGAGTTAGATTCAACCGAAAGACCTGAAATCCCACCTTTTGGTAATGTTGTAGACTATCTTGTTTACGGTGGTATTTATCGCGAGGTTTGGATTGAAGAGGTTTCTGAAATTTACATCAAAGACGTATTTGTAAGAACTTTGAATATTCATCAGCAGAAAAAAGTTCTTGATATGGATGTTACTTTCTCAGAAAGTACAGAGGGCTCTCTTAAATTCCGCTTAGAAAAAGATGGCAAAACAATAGGCGAAAAAGAATGTAAAGTAAAAGGCTCTGTTATAAATGCTAAATGGGCAGTAGAGAATGTTAAACTCTGGGATATAAACAACCCCGAGCTTTACAACCTTTATGTTTCATTTAACAATGAGGATGAATATAAAGTACGTTTTGGCTTCAGAGAAGTAAAATTCAGAAAGGATGGTTTCTACCTTAACGGTAAGAAAATTAAAATCCGTGGTCTTAACCGTCATCAGAGCTACCCTTATGTTGGCTATGCTATGCCAGAAAATGTTCAGAAGGCTGATGCAGATTTACTTAAATTTAAATTAGGCGTAAACCTTGTAAGAACCTCACACTACCCTAACAGTATTCACTTCCTCAATCGTTGTGACGAAATAGGTCTTCTTGTGTTCACAGAAATGCCAAGCTGGCAATTCTTAGGTGAGGGCGAATGGCGTGACATTTGTCTTGACAATGTTAAGAGAATGGTTATCCGTGACAGAAACCACCCATCAGTTGTTCTTTGGGGTGTTCGTGTTAACGAGGGTATGGACTGTGATGAATTTTATGCACAGACAAATGCTATGGCTCGTTCACTTGATAATACACGTCAGACAGGTGGCGTAAGAAATATGCCAAGAAGCCATTTGCTCGAAGATGTTTACACATATAACGATTTCTCACATTCAGGTGGTCCAATTCACCTTTTACCACCTGCTATTGTTACAGGATTTAATGCTCCATATCTCGTAACTGAGCATAATGGTCACATGTATCCAACAAAATCATTTGACCGTGAAGCATTAAGAACAGAACATGCTTTAAGACACACCAGAGTTCTTAACACAGCCTATGGTAACGACAGAATAAGTGGCGCTATTGGATGGTGCATGGCAGACTACAACACCCACAAAGACTTCGGTAGTGGTGACAAAATCTGCTATCATGGTGTTACAGATATGTTCCGTGTGCCAAAATTAGGTGCAGCAGTTTATCGTTCACAGCAAGAAAACGAACCGTTCTTAGAGGTTACCTCTGCTATGGATATCGGTGAGCATCCGGGTGGTGTTATCGGTAAGGTTTATGTATATTCTAACTGTGATTATGTTAAACTCTATAAAAACGGCAAATATACAAGCACTATTTATCCTAATGAATCATCATTTAAAAATCTTCCTCACCCACCAGTTGTTGCAAGAGATTTTATTGGTGACTCATTAACTGAGGTTGATAAATTGGATGCTACTACAGCTTCACTTTTAAAGCCTGCTCTTGTTGCCGCACAGGTTGAGCAGTGGAAGATGCCACCACACAACTTCCTTCGTGTTGGTGCTGCTATGATTACTGGTAAGCTTTCAATCAATTATATGGTTGACCTTGTTACAAAATATATTGGTGGTTGGGGTGAGCAACAAATCACCTACCGCTTTGAAGGCTACAAAGACGGCGAATGTGTTGCTACTGTTATAAGAACGGCTGTTACATCTCTTAATTTAGAGGTTAATGCAGATTCTTACACTTTAAAACAAGGCGACACTTACGACGCTACCAGAATTGAGCTTGTAGTTAAAGACCAAAACGGAAACAGAGTTCCATTTGTTGATAGTGCTGTTAACGTTACTGTTGATGGCCCTGCTACCGTTATTGGTCCTACAGAATTCCCACTTATTGGTGGCGACAGGGCTTTCTGGGTAAGAACAACCGATAAAAAGGGTAAAATTAAAATTACAATAAATGCATCAGGAATTGAAGAAAAAACAATTGAATTAATTTCTGAGTAAAATTATAGAATAGGAATGAAAATCACAATGGAAAAAAAGCCATATTATATTACAACTGCTATTGCTTATACATCAAGAAAACCTCATATAGGTAACTCTTACGAAATCGTTTTAGCTGATGCTCTTGCGAGATTTAAGCGAATGCAGGGTTATGATGTATTTTTCCAGACCGGTACTGACGAGCATGGTCAGAAAATTGAAGAGTACGCTGCTGAAGCAGGTATTTCTCCAAAAGAATATGTTGACAAGGTTGCAGGCGAAATCAAGGATGTTTGCGATTGCCTTAACACAACTTATGACAAATTCATAAGAACAACTGATGCAGACCATGAAAAATCAGTGCAGAAAATCTTTGAAAAACTTTACAATCAAGGCGATATTTACAAAAGTGAATATGAAGGATGGTACTGTGTACCTTGCGAAAGTTTTTTCACAGAAACACAGTTGGTTGACGGCAAATGCCCTGACTGTGGCAGAGAGGTAAGAAAAGAAAAAGAAGAAACTTACTTCTTTAAATTAAGCAAATACCAAAAACAATTAGAAGAATACATCGAACAAAACCCAGACTTTATTTATCCTGAAAGTCGTAAAAAGGAAATGATAAACAACTTCATAAAGCCAGGTCTTCAAGATTTATGTGTTTCAAGAAGCTCTTTCAAATGGGGGGTTCCTGTAAGCTTTGATGATAAACACGTTATTTATGTGTGGATTGATGCTCTTTCAAACTACATCACTGGTCTTGGTTACAATACAGAAGAATATACAGATATGTATAAAAAATACTGGCCTGCTGATGTTCACATTATTGGTAAAGACATTCTTCGTTTCCACACAATTTACTGGCC
>CALFTN010000084.1 GCA_937916395.1 uncultured Clostridia bacterium
AATTAGGAAATAGGAATTAGGAAATAGGAATTAGGAAATAGGAATTAGGAAAATTATTAAAATTTCTTGCAACAATTTTGAATTTACAACACTCTAATAAGTAGAGAGTAAAAGGGGCGTGAGAAAAATGGATATATCCTTTTTAGTAAAAAAAGCAAAAGACCGTGATATAACTGCGTTTTCAGAGCTGTATTCTTTTTATAGTGAAGATATGTACCGTTTTGCGTTATATATGTTAAACAGTAAAGAAGATGCCGAAGATGCAGTGCAAGAAACAGTTATAACTGCATTTAAGTCAATTGGCAACTTGAGGGATGATGCCCTTTTTAAATCGTGGCTTTTTAAAATACTCTCTAATCAATGTAAAAGTCAGCTTAAGAAGAATAAGAAAAATCCTGATTTGTTACCAGAGGACGATTACATATTTTTAATTGAAGATGAAAGCGTTCCATCTTCATTTAATAGTATTGAATTAATTGAAGCGTTAAAATCATTAACGCCACCGGATGCACAAATAATTTTACTCTCTATAATAGGCGGATTTAAAAGTGAAGAGCTTTCAAAAATTTATAATCTTTCTCCGTCAACAATACGTTCAAAACAAAAACGTGCTTTAGAAAAATTAAGAAAGGTATTAGGGTGAGTTTTATGCGAAACGATGAAATTAATAAAAATGAAATCAGCACTGAAGAAGTTTTTGCAGAACAAGAACTTTCAGAATTAAACGAAACTCTTAAAAATAGCGAAAATATAGAATTACCTGAAAGTTTAAGCAAAGAAAATGTAAAGGAATTGCTTAAAAAAGAGGTCAATAAATTAGAGATTTTAGAGAAAGAAACAGAGAATTTAAAGAAAGAAAATAAATCTCTCTTTAAAAAGATGATTGCTGTAGCCGCAGTTTTTGCTATTGTTGCTACAAGCGTGTTTATAGCAAAGCCCTGGAGATATATAAATGTAAAAGAAGAACAGATTTCTGATAATGACAATAAACAAAATATTGTCGTTGAAGATTATTCTGAAATTGAAAATATGTTTTTAGGTTATCAGAAGAATTATCAAAAAATGGAAAGATTGCAATATGCTACAGATATTTTTGATAATTTCGGTAGTGTGGACCTTCAGGCTAGCGAAGATATGGCAGTTGTGGGGGATAGCGCTAAGCCAGAGAGTGGTACACCAGAGGGAACTATAAATGGTGCTGTGGCAGGTTACGGTGAGCTAAAAGGTAATGCTTCTACAAGTGATGATTCATTAAGAGGTGACCACGGCGAAACTAACGAACAAGTTAAAGGTGTTAACGAAGCAGATATTATTAAAAATGATGGTAAATTTCTTTATGTTGTACCGGCACAAAAAACTTACTGGGAATATCAGTCGTTTTTAGAGTATGGCAAAAAGCTTGAAGAAACTACAAGTGCAAATGATGATGTAGCAAGTGACGTTATGTATACCCCAGGTTATAATCCGAATGAAAAGCTTTATGAAGATATGACAGAAGAAAATTTTATAAATAAAATTTTCATTGTAGAAACAGCCAAAAAAGGTGCTTTAACAAAGAAAAGTGCAATTCAGGTTGGTAAACACGAAAACGAAAAAATCAAATATTCAGAAGTACAAGAAATTTTTGTAGATAACGACAGACTTATTGCAATTCTTGACTGCTACTCTTTCTATGGCGAAGAAAAAAGTGAAGAAAAAACCAACAACGGCAGATATTTTTATCATGATTATAAGATGATTACCTGTGCTGTTTCTTATGATATAAGAGACAGAGCAAATCCAAAAGAAGAATGGCGCGTTTATCAGGATGGTGACTACCTTTCTGCAAGAAAAGTGGGCAACAAAATAGTACTTATTTCAAACTATAATGTGCCACTTATGTTGGATGGTGTGAAGATTACAGATTACTGTGTTCCAGAGGTTTATGCAGGTGAAAATGTGTGCAGAATTCCATCAAAAGATGTTTGCATAATGGATGAGGTTCGCGACAGCTCTTATGTAGTAGTTTCTACACTTGATGCTACTAATCACAAAGAGACCTTTAATTCAACTGCAGTTTTAGGCGGTGGAGAAAATGTTTACTGCACGCAAAATAATCTTTATGTAACAAGTGGAAGATATGAAGAAACCATAAGTTCAAAGGATGGTGCTGTTGCAGAAATATTTATGATTGACGATTCTGCACTTTACACTACTGAAATTCTTAAATTCGATATTTCTGGTGAGAAAATCCAGTATAAAACAAAAGGCAAAGTAAAAGGTACTGCTTTAAATCAATTTAGTATTGATGAGTATAATAATTACTTGAGAATTGCTACCACAACAGGTAATTTCCAGAACGCCACAAATAATCTTTATATTCTTAACGATGAGTTGTCGATTGTGGGTGAAATAGAAGGTATTGCAAAGGGTGAAACAATCAAATCTGTTCGCTTTATGGGTGACACTGGCTATGTAGTAACCTTTGAACAGACCGACCCTCTCTTTGTGATTGATTTAAAAGACCCAGAAAGCCCTGAGGTTTTAGGTGAACTTAAAATACCGGGCTTCTCAAATTATCTTCACCCTGTAACAGAAAAGTATCTTTTAGGTATAGGTGTTAATGGTGACGAAAAGGGTGCCGGTAACGGAATGAAAGTTTCACTCTTTGATGTGAGTGACAAGAAAAATCCAAAAGAGGTTTCAAAGTTCGAGATTTTACCACAAAAAAATGGAGATAATCTTTGGGGCTATCTTGATTGTGTTGCATTTTATGACCACAAGGCAGTTTGCTGGGATTCTAAAAATCTTATAATGTATATTCCTTACAGAATGACTACTGAATATATGCACACAGAAGATAATAGCTATCGTTCAGAATTCAATTCTATCGATAACGTTATTGCGTTAAAGGTTAATATTAAAGATGGAAAATTAGAAAAAGCAAACATTTATATTGCAGGAACCGGTGAAGATTTAAGAAGCTATAAAACTGTAAACAGAGCAACTTATATTGACGACACAATATACAGCTATTCTCAATTTTCCAGTGAGATTTGTTCATTCGACAAAACTACGGCAGAAAAATTAAACAGTATTGTTCTGGAGTGATAATATGAAAAAGAAAATAATTTTAGCTGTAGCTTTGGCGATATTAGTTTTATTTGGTTATGTAGCAGGTGTTACAAAAAAAGGTGCAGAAGCTTTAATAAATGTAGTAGCAGACCTTAGAGATATGCAATCTGTAGTTGATTCGGTTAATTGCATTTTTGTCGGAGTAGTTAAGGATAGCAATACTTTGATTTTTGACTATGATGGTAAAAGTGAATTCCAAGTACAGGTTGTAAAAAATATAAAAGGCGAATTACCAACGGAAACAACAGTCTATAAACATGGAGGACATTTTATTAATGGTAACGAGGTTACAATAAAAGCTGATGATGAGAGTTATACACCAATGCCGGAGGTTGGTAAGCAATATCTGTTTTTAGCTTTTGAACAAGAAAGCGGAGAGGTAATTATAGCTGATTATTACGGCAACGTAGACTATACAAATAACGAAAAAGTGTCGGAAATCTTACAATATATTGATAAAGAGTAAAATAAATGAGTGAGTGTTGCAAATAGCAATACTCACTTTTTGTTCAATATGCTTATTGTTTATTTGTATTGTTAGTGTTATAATGCATTTTGTGGTAGTATGTACGAATAAGTATATTTATTAAAATAATGTTAAAGGAGAATAGAAAAAATGAAAAGAGTATTATCACTTTTATTCGCAATAGTTTTCGTTATTGCAGCATTCCCTGTTACAGCATCTGCTGCAGATGTTATTGAAATCAGTGATGCAGCGCAACTTGCCGCAATTGGTAACAACGAAAACTACCCACTTAGTGGTAGCTACAAGCTTACTAAAAATATTAGCTTGAGTAGCTATGACAACTGGACACCGATTGGCCAGTCAAGCGCCTTTTCAGGTACATTTGAAGGTAACGGTAAAACAATTTCTGGTTTGCAGGTTAATTCAAGCGGTACTTATGCAGGTCTTTTTGGTCAGGTTTCAGGTACTGTTAAAAACCTTACTGTTACAGGTAGTGTTACTTTAAACAATACTTCAAGCAGTGCTACAAGCGTTTATGCAGGTCTTTTAGCTGGTAACGTAAGTGGTTGGTTTGCTTCTATTGATAGCTGTTCAACTTCTGGTGAGGTTAAAGCTACATTGAATTGTACTGCAAGTTGGGGATTTGGTTCTGCAAACGTATATGCTGGTGGTGTTATTGGTAACAGTAGCTCATGGATTGCAATGGAAGTACTTTCTCATAAATCAGGTGCAGTAACTGCAACCTATTCAGGTAGTAAAGTATCTGGTAACGCTTACGCTGGTGGTGTTGCTGGTAAAACTACAGCTGGTATAGTTGACTCTTATAATAAAGCTGATGTTACATCATCAAGTGGCAATGGCTCATCTTATGCTGGTGGTCTTGCGGGTTATTGTGCATCTACAGAAACATCTTATAACACAGGTGCAATTACAGCAGGTACATATTGTGGTTCAATAGCAGGTTACGCAACAGGCAGTTCAAAGAACTGCTATTATGAAACAGGCAGTGCGTCACAGGCTTTCGGTGGTTACAGTGGTAGCACAGCACCTACTGCAACAGCTAAAAAAGCAAGTGAAATGACAAATAAAAAATTATCTGGCTTTAATTTTGATGATGTTTGGGAAGCTTCTGTTTTTTCTGCACCTAATCACTACTCAAAAAATGAAATTATTACAGGTTCAGTTTCTGTTTTGGGTAACTTCCAGGTTGGTGAAAAATTAACAGCAGATATGAGTAAGGTTACACCTTCATCTGCTTATGATGGTGTTATCAAATATGTTAAATATCAATGGGAAGCAGGTACAAAAGATAGCGAAGGCAACATTACTTTCACAAAAATAAGTGGTGCTACTGGAAGCACATATACTATTGCTTCAGGCGATATGGGTAAATATATCCGTCTTGTAGTTCGTGGTCGCTTTACTTATGGTGGTAAGCTTGAAAGTAAAGAAGCTTTGGTTACAGCAGCAGTTCCAAAGAATGTTAAAGTAGAAAATACTGATAATGGTATTAAAGTTACATGGGATAAAATTTCAGGTGCTTCACAGTACACAATTTACAGAAGTACATATTCGAGTAGTTGGTTTGGTAGCAGTTTTGGTTCTTATACTTCAGTAGGTACTTCAACAACTAATAGTTATACAGATTCATCTGTTACAAATAACACAAAATATAAATATAAAGTTTCTGTTACAATGAATGGTACTGAGAGTGACCAGTCAGCAGAATCAGCAGAGATTTCTGCTCAACTTCCTTGTCAGCATCAATGGGATTCTGGTAAAGAAACGACAAAGGCTACTTGTGAGGCAACAGGTGTAAAAACCTTTACTTGCTCTGTTTGTAAAGGTACAAGAACAGAAGTGATTCCTGCAAAGGGTCATAACTACACAACAGTTTCAGAAACAAAGGCGACTTGTGAAAAAGACGGTAAGAAAACACTTTTCTGTTCACAATGCTTAAAGAATAAAGAAGAAGTAACAAAGGCAACAGGTCACAGTTACGACGATGGTGTAATCACAACTCAACCAAACTGTGAAACAGCTGGTGTTAAAACATATACTTGTGCTACCTGTAATGGTACAAAAACTGAACAGATAAATCCAACAGGTCACAGCTTTAATGCAGGTACAGTTAAAGTAGAGCCTACTTGTACTAAAGAGGGTGTTAAAACTGCAACCTGCTCAAGATGTAATGTTACAAAGGATGTAGCAATTGAAAAAACAGCTCACAAATTTGATGGTGGTACAGTAACAAAACAACCTACTTGTGAAGCTGCCGGCTCTAAGACATATAAGTGCTCAGCTTGTGGCTTGGAAGATACAGAAGAAGTAAAGGCATTAGGTCACGATTTCGCAAAAGAGTTTACAATAGATAAACCTGCGACAACTACTGAAACGGGTACTAAATCAAAGCATTGTAGCCGTTGTGATGAGAGAACCTCTGTAACTGTTATTCCAAAATTAAATCTTGAACTCACAGCACCGGTAATTTCAACTGCAAAGGTAACAACAAGTGGTGTAAAACTTGCTTGGGGAGCAGTAGAAGGTGCAGCAGAATATAAAGTATACAGAAAAGTATACAACGCATCCACAAAGAAGTGGGATAGCAAGTGGAAGAGAATTAAAACATTAACAGACTTAGAGTATGTAGATGGTACAGTAGAGCTTGGTACAAAATATAAATATCTCGTAAAAGCTGTTAATGGTGAAAAGACAAAGAATTCTGAGTCAACATCTACAATTACATTCAAAATAACCCCAACACCAAAAGCATATATCAAATCAAATGGTATAAAAATCAAGTGGTCACAGGTAGTAAGTGCAGATGAATACAGAATTTATCGTGCAGAATATAATTCAAGCACTAAAAAGTGGAGTTCATATAAAAAGGTGAAAACAGCTTCTGCTTCATCAAAAGAATGGACAGATAAAAAAGTAACAAGTGGTAAGAAATATAAATATTGCATTAAGGCTGTAAACGGCAAATATGTAACAGACAAGAAAGTGTCTAATTCACTTTATTTCTTAACCAAAACAAAAGTTACTTTAGCAAAGGCAAAAACAGGTATTAAAGTTAGCTGGACAGCAGTAAAGGGAGCAAGTAAATATAGAGTATATCGTTCAGAATTACAAAATGGTGTATGGTCTAAATTTACAGAAATTGCAACACCAACAAGCAAAGCAAAGAGCTACACAGATACAAAGGTAGTAAGTGGTGTTCAATATAAATACAAGGTGAAGGCAGTAAAGGATAAGACAGGACAGACAAGTTCTGAAACATCAGCAATGCTTTACTTACAGGCTCCAACAGTAAAGGCTGTAAAAGCAAGTGACGGAATAAATGTAACCTGGAGCGAAACAACAGGCGCTACAGAATATGTTGTTTACAGAAAGACTTATGACGCAAAGAAAAAGAAATGGTCAGGAGCTAAAAAACAAACAACAGTAAAAGGTACAGAGTGGAAGGATACAGCAGCAAAGAGTGGTACAAAATACAAATATTGCGTAAGAGCAAAAAATGGTAGCAGTACAAGTGCATATCTTTCTTCTGAAACAGTAAAGAGATAACATGAAGACCACGGCAGAGAAATCTGTCGTGGTTTTTTTAATAAAATATAAAAAAATTTGCAAAATCTCTTGATACTTTTCATATTTTCTGCGATAATAAGATGATATATTATTTTCTATTATAACGAATGGAGTTTATTATGAACTACGATTGCAAAACTTTGGCAAATCTTCTTTTTCCTGGTGTAACAGAAACAATAGAAGATTTAGAAAAAAGATACCCTGAAAGAGCTTTAAAAGAAGGTGCAAGAGTTACACGTTTTGCACCAAGTCCTACAGGTTATCTTCATATAGGTGCTTTTTACACTGCACTTGTAAACTTACTTACATCAAATGCAAGTGGTGGTGTTTCATATTTAAGAATTGAAGATACCGATAAAAAGCGTGAAGTAGTTGACGGGGTTTCTGCTATTGTTGACGGCTTTAAGGATTTTGGTGTTGCTTTTACTGAGGGCGTAACAGGATTTGGAACTGAAAGTGGTGATTATGGTCCTTACACACAAAGTCTTCGTGCTGGAATTTATCATGTTGTGGCAAAAGCTCTGGTAGAACAAGGTCTTGCTTACCCATGCTTCTGCACTTCAGAAGAATTAACTGAGCTTCGTGCAACGCAAGAAAAGGATGGGGCATTAATT
The DNA here is from genome assembly GCA_937916395.1 of uncultured Clostridia bacterium. Lineage (GTDB taxonomy): Bacteria > Bacillota > Clostridia > Oscillospirales > Acutalibacteraceae > DTU089. Next base: position 7,783 of record CALFTN010000084.1, read on the forward strand.
ACAGGATATTTTGGTAAATACGCAAAATGTCGTGATTTGACCTTAGAGCAGATTGAAGAAAATCTTAAAGCTAATAAACCTTATGTCTTACGTTTTCGTTCAGAGGGTAGCGAAGAAAAAAGAATTATGTTTGAGGATATGATTCGTGGTAAAATTGAAATGCCAGAAAATGTGATTGATGAAGTTTTACTTAAATCGGATGGTATTCCTACATATCACTTTGCTCACATCTGCGATGACCATTTTATGAGAACAACTCACGTTATACGTGCAGAAGAATGGCTGTCATCAGTGCCTAAGCATATAGCAATTTTTAAAGCTTGTGGCTTCAAAGTTCCGAAATATGCTCACGTTTCACAAGTTATGAAGCTTGATGAGGAAGATGGTAACAAGAGAAAAATTTCAAAGAGAAAAGACCCTGAAGCAGCGGTAAGCTTCTTTTTTGAAGCAGGTTTTCCAAAAGAAAGTATTTTAGAGTATCTTTTAACTTTAATTAACTCTAATTTTGAAGATTGGCGCAGAGCTAACCCAACTCTTGATATTTATTCTTTCCCATTCAATCTTAAAAAAATGAGTCCGTCAGGTTGTCTTTTTGACCTTGTTAAGCTTAATGATATAAGTAAAAATGTTATTTCTGTTATGAAGGCAGAAGAGGTTTATAAATCAGTAAGCGAATGGGCACAGAAATACGACGAGGATTTCTATAAGGTGTTTACTGCAAAACCTGAGTTTTCAACTGCAATGGTTAATATTGACAGAGAAACTCCTAAGCCAAGAAAGGATATTGCAAAATGGGAAGAGGTTAAAGAGTATTTCTCATATATGTTTAATGAGTATTATGTTCCGAATTTTGAACTTCCTGAAAATATTAAAATGGAAGATGCAAAAGAGATTTTAGCTGAATATATTAAGGTGTATGACACTAATGATGATAAAGATACTTGGTTTAATAAAATCAAAGATATCTGTGAGCCTTTAGGATTTACACCTAATGTTAAGGAATATAAGCAAAACCCTGAAAGCTTTAAGGGTCACGTGGGTGATGTTTCAACTGTTATCCGTTTAGCTGTAACAGGCAGAAAAAATACACCAGACCTTTACTCAATAATGAAGCTTTTAGGTAAAGATGAAGTAGTTAAAAGATTAAGTTCTATTTAAGGAGCGACAAAAATGGAAGAAATCATAAATACAGAAGGATTGTCAAACTTTATTCATGATATTATTGATGAAGAGTTAAGAGAAGGGGTTAAGACACGCGTTCAGACTCGTTTTCCACCAGAGCCAAATGGTTATCTTCATATAGGTCACGCAAAGGCTATCTGCATTGACTTTATGACAGCGTTAAAATATGGTGGCGTTTGTAATTTAAGACTTGATGATACTAACCCTGCTAAAGAAGACCTTGAATATGTTGAATCAATCAAAGAAGATATTGAATGGTTAGGCTTTAAATGGGAAAAATGTCTTTTTGCATCAAGCTATTTTGATTTCATTTATGAGTGTGCAATTAAGCTTATTAAAGACGGTAAGGCTTATGTTTGCGACCTTTCTGCTGATGAAATCAGAGAGTATCGTGGTACTCTTACAGAGCCTGGTAAAAACAGCCCTTACAGAGACAGAAGTGTTGAAGAAAACCTTGATTTATTCGAAAGAATGACAAAGGGTGAATTTAAAGATGGTGAAAAAGTATTAAGAGCAAAAATTGATATGGCTTCACCTAATATGAATATGCGTGACCCTGTTATTTACAGAATTGCTCACGTAGAGCATCACCAGACAGGTGATAAGTGGTGTGTTTACCCAATGTATGACTTTGCTCATCCACTTTCAGATGCTAAAGAAGAGGTTACTTATTCTCTTTGCTCACTTGAATTTGAAAACCACAGACCACTTTATAACTGGTTTATTGAGCAAATCGGATTTAAGGAGCCACCAAGACAAATTGAATTCGCTCGTCTTAACATTAACTATTGCATTACAAGCAAGCGTAAAAACATTCGTCTTGTTACTGAAAAAATGGTTAGTGGCTGGGATGACCCAAGAATGGCTACTATCTGTGGTATGAGAAGACGTGGCTATCCAGCATCATCAATCCGTACATTCATTGAAAAGGTTGGTGTTTCAAAGGCTTACAGCGTTGTTGACTATGGTCTTTTAGAATCTTGTGTAAGAGATGACCTTAACGCTTCTGCACCAAGAGCTATGGCTGTTTTAGACCCACTTAAGGTTATTATAGATAACTATCCTGAGGGTCAGACAGAAATAGTAGAGGTTGATGTTCATCCTGAAAGACCAGAGTTGGGTAAAGCGAAAATCACTTTCGGAAAAGAAATTTATGTAGAAAAATCAGACTTTATGATTGAGCCTGTTAAAAAATATTTCAGACTCTTCCCTGGTAATGAAGTTCGCTTCAGAGGAGCATATTTCCTCACATGTACTTCTTATGATTTAGACGAAAATGGCGAAGTAACAGCAATTCATTGTACTTATGACCCTGCTTCAAAGGGTGGTAACTCACCAGATGGCAGAAAAGTTAAAGGTACAATTCATTGGGCTGGTCCTAATGCATTTAAAGCAGAGGTTCGTCTTTATGACAGACTTTTCACAGTTGAAGACCCAGCTTCAGTTTCAGATGAGGAATTTCCAAGTGTTATTAATAAAGATTCACTTGTTGTTCTTAAAGATTGTCTTATTGAAGAAACAATCAAGGATGCTCTTCCTGAAAGCTCATTCCAGTTTATGAGAAATGGTTACTTCTGTGTTGATAAGGATTCAACTCCTGATAAAATGATTTTCAACAGAACAGTCCAGCTTAACTCATCTTGGGATAAGAAATAGAATGGTAGGTAAAAAAATATGAAATATGTTTATAAAATAATTTCTGCTATAGGTTCATTGGCAGTTTTACCAGCTATAGTATTTTCACCGATAATTTACTACTATTGTTCATCGGTTGCATTGCAAGGTGCTTTTGCACTTGTTGAGTTTTTTAATAAAGGCTCCGCACAAGAATACTTAGATAAATATAATCTTGACTCAATTCCTACGGGCATATCAAATACTGTATCTCTTTATGATTTATTTGACCTTGTAAATCAATTTAGCGGCATGGGTGATTCAGGTGAGTTCCTCGATAAAATTGAAATTATGATACCTTCATTAATAGCGACAGCACTGGCATTCATTTTGATGGTGGTTTGTGCCATTGTTACGGCAGTGTTGGCATTTGCATGTAAGGATAACAGAAAGGTTATCGCTTCATCATTTGCTGGTATTGCGTGCTCATTATTAACAAAGTTACTTTTAGAAAATACAGTTAGCCCACTTGTTCTCGGAACTATAAGCTTGAGTGATATTATGGGGTCTGAATGGGCTTCTTTAATAGCAAAGGTTGAGGAGATTTCTATAGCACCAATGTTTTATATAATACCTGCTTTGTTTGGATTTGTTGCTTTGTGGACAATTCTTTATAACGCGACACTTCCTGAGAAAGAAAAAGCAGAAAGATTGAAAATGATAGGCTAATAAATGAAAGTGCCGTATGATTTTAGTTTTTAAAATCATACGGCGTTATTTTTTTGCTTTTTTCTTTTTGGTTATTGCACATGTAAGGCAAATTACATCAGAAGCACCGGCAATCAGTAGTGTTTTGGCACATTCGTCTAGTGTGGAGCCGGTTGTTTTAATATCATCACAAAGAAGAATTCTTTTATCCAGAATATCAATCTGTGGATTTACAGAAAACATACCTATAAGATTACCTTTTCTTAATACTTCATCAAGAAAATGCTGTTCATCAGTTTCGTATGATTTAGTAAGAAGCTCTTCGCATTGTAAATCCAACAGCTCACACATTTTTCGTGTAAGGAGCTCAGCCTGGTTAAAACCACGTTCCTTTTGTTTTTTAGCGTGCATTGGCACAAAGGTTATTAAATCTGGTGCATATTCATCAATATTGTTTATATAACATTTTGCCATTTCTTCAGAAAGTATGTCGGCAACCTCTGTCTTTTTACGGAATTTTAAAAGTCTTATAGAGTTGCCTGCAGTGCCTTCATAATAGAATGGAGCAAAAATTGCTTCATAAAAAGACTTGTGCCCTTTACAACAGCAATCATCTTTACTTGAACCACATTTCAAACAAATCTCACCAGTTATTTCGTGAAGATTATCTTCGCACTTTTTACAGATTTCTTCGTTGTGTTTTATAACCTGAGTGCAATAACGACATCGGTTAGGAAATAAAAATGCAATCAAAAAATTTTTCAATTCGTGTATATCCATCAGAATTCAGCCTTTAAGAAGTGTGATAATGCAGAGTAGCGTTTTGCTTTTTTGTCATTTGCGGTCATTTTATAAATCAAATCGCCTGAACCGACAGTTATTAGCATATCTTTGGCTCTTGTAACGGCTGTATATAAAAGATTGCGATATGCTAAATTAGGAACAACTCCCATAGCAGGAATTATAACTGCTTTAAATTCGCTACCCTGACTTTTATGGACGGTTATGGCGTAAGATAAATCCAAATCAGCCAAATTTTCAGCAGGGAGTTCTGCCGTTCTGCCATCGAAATTTATTGTTACAAGACCGCTATTAATGTCAATTTTTTCAAGTATTCCTATGTCACCATTAAAAATGCCTGTGCCTTTTTCGTCTTCACTTTCCCATTCGATATTATAATTATTTTTAGTCTGCATTACCTTGTCACCCTCACGGAAAAGCTGGCCAGCAATAATTATTTCATGCTTTTTATTATCTTTAGGATTTAAAAGATTTTGTAAGATTTTATTAAGATTTATTGTTCCTGTTTCACCTTTTTTAGATGGGCAGATTACCTGAATATCTGAAAGAGGGTCCCAGCCGTATGCTTTTTTGAGCCTTACAGCACAAAGCTCTGCAACAGTATCGGCTGTTAAAAATGGAGAGGTTCTCTCCATGTGAAAGAAGTCTTTGCCGTTATTCTTTAAGTCTGGCATTTCGCCTACAACGATTTTATGGGCGTTACTTATAATTTTACTTTCCATTGCCTGACGGAATACTTTGTTTAATTCAACAACCGGTAAAACCTCTGCTTTTATTAAATCGTGTAAAACATTACCTGCACCAACTGGTGGTAGTTGGTCAGAGTCGCCTACCAAAATAAGTCTGCAACCAAGTGGCAAAGCATCTAAAAGACTTGCAAAAAGCGAAATGTCAACCATAGAAAGCTCATCTAAAATTAAAGCGTTGCAATCAAGGGGATTTTTGGTATCACGTCTGAAAACAGGTTTGTCGTCTTCATCCCACTCAACCTCTAAAAGTCGATGAATAGTCTTTGCTTCTTTGCCTGTTAACTCAGTCATTCTTTTTGCAGCTCTGCCAGTAGGGGCTGCAAGTGCAATATCAAGCTTTTGCTTTTCAAAAACATTAATAATACCTTTAATGGTGGTTGTTTTACCAGTACCAGGTCCACCAGTTAAAATTAAAAGACCTTTGTTGGCAGCAGTAGCAATAGCCATTCTTTGCAAATCTTCATATTTTATGTTGTTTTCATATTCGATATTGTCAATAGTTTCTGCTAATGTACTCATTCTTGGTGGTGGAAATTTTGCAACAATCCCCATTCTTTCAGCAATACGCTTTTCATCTCTGAAAGAGGAGGGTAAAAAAATAAACTCTGCCTCTTCAATTATATATGCCTTTAGCTGTGCAGTTGAAACTAATGAGTCTATCGTAATATCAATAGTATCTTCATTGGTAGAAAGTAAATCTGCGCAAGGCTTTAAGAGTTTTTCTCTTGGTATGCAGGTGTGACCACGTGAAGAACGGTTGTGCCTCATTACGTGAAGAATACCTTCTTTTATCCTATATTCAGGAGTTGGTTTTTCTTCTAACTTTTCTTCTATAATTTCTGCTTTTTCAAAAGAAATTCCAATACCTAAAGAGCAAAGACGATATGGGTTTTCTTTTACCATTTCAACAGCACGAAGCCCCAGTTTTTTATAAATTCTTACACATTCATTAGGGGTTAAGCCATATTTTTCAAGACCCAGCATAACAGTTCTCATAGCATATTGCTTTTTGAATTCTTCACCGATGATTTTCGCTTGGTCTAAAGAAATGCCCTTTAGCTCTGAAAGTCTTTCAGGATTGTTTTCAATAACATTTAAAGTATCGGCACCAAAGGTTTCAACAATTAAAAGAGCTTTTTTAGGACCGATACCCCTTATGACGCCAGATGAAAGGTATTTTATAATTTGCTCACTGGTTTCTGGTAGCGTTCTTGTGAAGGTAGTTACTTTAAGTTGTCTGCCGAAGGTGGGGTGTATAATAAATGAACCTGTTAAAGAAACAGTTTCACCTGCGGTGATACCAGGCATAACGCCAACTGCTGTGAATAATTCGTCATCAGTCGAAAAATCAAGAACTGTAAAGCCATTAGCATCGTTCTGGAAAGTAATATCTTCAACTACACCAGTTATTGTTTCAAGCTCAGCTTCCACCTTTTTCACCACCATAAAAATAATATCTTAATCATTTTATCATAAAATAAAAAAATATGCGATAATTTTCTATAAATTTTGCAAATAAATTGAAAAAGATTTGTTTGTATGATAGAATTAAAATGTTATAAAATTTTCAGTGGGATTGGTGACACTATGAAGTACTTAATCAACAAAACAAATCATTGCGATTTTAAGACAATTGCAGTAAACAGATTAGACCCACGTGCATATTTTATTGCACACTCTAAAAGACTTAACGCTAATCAGATTGACTTTTGTTATGAAAGATATCAGAGCGATGTTGTTACAGTTCTTTCTGGTGAGTGGGATTTTAAATATTATAAGAAAAAATCAAAGCTTCCTGAAAAATTAGATACTGATAGAATTACCTTTGATAAAATAAACGTGCCATCTACCTGGCAGAGAACAGGTTATGATAACCCAGCTTACATAAACTGCCCTTATACATTTGACCCTGTTTATTTAGGTCTCCCTGAAAAACAAGGTGTAAAGCCACCAGAGCTTCCAGAAGATTTTTCTTGTGGTGTTTACAGAAAATTTGTGAAAATTGATGATATAAACAAGAATTTTATCATTACATTCTTGGGTGTTGCAGCGTCTCTTGATCTTTATGTAAATGGTCAGTATGTTGGCTATGGTGAAGGCTCACACAACTCTTATGAATTTGATATTACAAAATATTTAGTTGAAGGCGATAATGAAATAGTTGCTGTGGTTTTCCGCTGGACTAATGGTTCATATCTTGAAGCACAGGATATGTTCAGAGAAAATGGTATATTCCGTGACGTTCTTCTTCATAAATATGAAAAAACATATATTCATGATTACGAAGCAATTCCGGTAAAAAAAGGTAATAAATACAATCTTACAGTTAAGGTTGATGTTAAAGGTGATTTAAAAAATAAAAAAGTCGAAATTGCGTTGCACGATGGTAGTAAATTTATTGCAAAAGAGCGTATTGAGGCAAAAGCTAAGAGTGAAATAGTGTTTAAAGACCTTGAAGTAGATGAATGGAGTGCAGAAATTCCAAGACTTTACGAATTGTATATAACTATTTACGACGGAAAAAATGAAACAATGACAATCCGTTCATACACAGGCTTTAAGGATATCAAAATTAAAAATGCAGTTTTCTATTTTAATGGCAAAAAGGTTAAGTTAAAGGGTGTTAACCACCACGATACCCACGAAACAAAGGGTTATGCAATGAATTACGACGATATGCTTAAAGATATTCTTCTTATGAAAGAGTATAATGTAAACTGCGTTCGTACTTCACACTACCCACCAGACCCACATTTTCTTGAACTCTGCGACCACTTTGGTCTTTATGTTGTTGATGAAGCAGATATTGAAACTCACGGTCTTTATCACTTAGGCTGTGAGGGTACTGCTATAAGCAATGACTTGAAGTGGGCGAAGCATTATATGGACAGAGTAAGAAGAATGTATTATCGTGACAGAAACCATGTAGCTATTACAATGTGGTCTTTAGGTAATGAGGCTGAGGGTTATAAATGCCAGGATAAATGCTATCAGATGCTCAAAGAAATCGGAACAGCAATTCCTGTTCATTACGAAAGTGTTTGCAGAACGAAGCGTTACCACTATGACGTATTCTCAGAAATGTATACTCATCCTGATGATATGATTAAAATAAGAGAAGGCAAACGTGGTAAGCAATATAAAGAAGTGCCATTCTACCTTTGTGAATATGCTCATGCTATGGGTGTTGGTCCTGGCTCATTAGAAGATTATTTTGATATATTTATGTCTGATGATATCTTTATGGGTGGCTGTATCTGGGAATGGGCTGACCATTCTGTAAAACACGATAAGAAAAAAGATGGCTTTAAATATGAATATACTTATGGTGGCGATCATGGTGAAAAATTACACGATGGTAACTTCTGTGTAGATGGTCTTTTTTATCCTGACAGAACTCCGCATACCGGCGCACTCCAGATGAAAAATGTTTATCGTCCGTTAAGAGTTAAACAGTTTAAAAATAATAAACTTACAATTACTAATACAAATCGTTTCAAATCTTCAAATGGAATTGAAGTTTATTGGGAACTTCAGGAAAATGGTGTTGTAGCTTTTTGTGGTTCATTCTTAACAGATATTGAGGCTCTTAAAGATGCTACTTATACACTTGATTTACCAAAAGTGAGCAAAGATAAAAATGTTTATCTTAATGTTACATATCTTGATGGCGATTTCGAGATTGCAAAAGAACAGATTGAGCTTAATAAAGCAGATTTCGACTTACCAAGACTTACAAGTGGTAAAATGTCAGTTACCTCAAATGATGATATTTTGACTGTAAAGTATGAAAATGGCAGTGTTGAGTTTTCAGAAGTAACTGGCGAAATGTTGAGCTATAAAAGAAATGGTGTGAGTATATTAAATAAAACCCCTGTTTCTCACAAAGGCTTTATGTTGAATCTTGCAAGAGCATATCTTGATAACGATGCAGATGTAACTCTTAAGATGTGGAAAGAGCAAAATCTTGCTAATCCGAAAATAGAGATTAATGATATAAGTGCAGAAGTAAAATCAGGCATTGCAACTGTTTCTCAGTATTTAACAGTTTATGGTGCTGAGGAGCCGATTTTCGACGCTCACATTCTTTATATTATTGGCGGTAATGGTGTTATTGATATTGAAGTTGCCATAAAACGCACAATAGAAGGTGAAAAAGTTTTAACTTCCGTGCCAAGAATTGGTCTCACAGTTGAATTAGATAAGAAATTCAATAAATTTGAATATTTTGGACGTGGTGAAAGTGAATGTCTTTCTGACTTTAAAGCACAGTCTTATGTCGGACTTTATGAGAGTACGGTGGCAGAAAGCAATGAGCCTTATATACGTCCACAGGATAACTCAAACCACTGTGATACAAAATATGTAAAGCTTATGAGTGATGATGCCCAGGTGCTTATTTATTCTGACAGAGATTTTACTTTTAATATTCATAATTACAGTCAGCAAACTCTTGATAAAGCAAAGCACAGAGAAGATGTGGTTGATGAAAAAACGACATTTGTTACACTCGACGGCTTTACAAGAGGTACTGGTACAAACTCTTGTGGTCCAACAACTCTTCCACAATATACTATTGATTTGTCAAAAGAACTTACATTTAACTTTGTAATTGTACCAGATAAAAAAGAGGGTTAAATATGGCAATGTTAGAATATATTTATCATTCAACTGATAGTGAGAATTATGAAAAAATTCTCACTCTCAGAGAAAAAGATATAAAGGATGAACAGGCTTTTCATTTAAGTGTTATTATAGGCGAGGACATTATTGCCTGTGGTAGTCTTTGCGAAAAAGAAAAAGGCTTTTTCGAAATATATGGTTTGTTTGTAAAAGAGCAATACAGATTTAATGGTCTTGGTACAAAAGTCATTAAAAGATTTAAAAAAGAAGCAAAAGAAAATGGAGCAACAGAAATTTTTATAAACGTGCCAACTTCTACTGTACGTTTTGCAGAAAAGAATGGCTTGGCAGTTGATGGTGTAGCGTTTTCACAAGGAGAAACTCGTTTTGTGAAATGCTCATATCAGTTCGTTTTCGATGATGCTGAGTGGGTGTCTTTTGGTGGAGAAAAAGATGCTGTAATTGCACGTAAAGATTTCTTTGTTGACGAGGTAAAGGAAACTATTCTTTATGCTTCTGGTCTTGGTTTTTGCGAAATTTACATTAACGGCAAGAAAATTTCAGACAGACTTTTAGCACCGGCGTGGACTAACTATGTTTCTGTTGATTCTAAAACAATGTCATATCCTATTTTTGATAAAATGACACAGAGAATTCTTTACGAAAAGTTAAACGTAACAGAGTTTTTAGTAGAGGGTAAAAACACTATTGTGTTCCATATAGGCGGTGGATGGTTCTGTCAGTATGAATCTATTGGCGAATTAGCACCCCACTATGGTAATTTAATGCTCTGCTTTAAATTAATGCAAGGCACACGACAAATTGCTGAAAGCGATGGCAGAGTAAGATATGAAAAATCATACGTAAGAAAATCGAATATTTATTATGGTGAAGAGCACGATGCACGTATAGGTAATTACGACTTTTCTACTGTGGATTGTGACGTGGATGACTGGAAGAAAGCAGAAAAAATTAAAAGACCGCTTTCAGTTTTACAGGAGCAGGATTGCATACCGGATAAGGTTATAAGAACAATTAAACCAAAATGCATTTATAGTCACGGCGATATTAAAGTTTATGATATCGGTGAAAATATCGCAGGTTATGCAGTAATAAAATTCCATGATGACACTTCTCACAGTGGTGTTTGTGATATTCGTTATGCAGAAAATATAAATGATGATTTCAGTCTTAATTTTAATTCTGCTGGTTGGGAATCACGAGTGCAAAAAGACAGATTTATCCGTGACAAATTCAAAACGGAATTCCACACTCGTTTCACCTGGCACGCTGCGAGGTATCTTGAAGTTATTGGCGATGCAGATGTAGTTGAGTACAGAGTTACTCATACAGATTTAAAGCAGATAGTTAACTTCAAATCAAGCAACGAAACGTTACAATGGATTTTTGACGCATTTATAAGAACACAATTAAGTAATACACACGGCTGTATTCCATCTGACTGCCCACACAGAGAGAGACTTGGTTACACAGGTGATGGTCAATTAGCGGCTGGGGCAGTTATGACTTGCTTTGATGCAGAAAAAATGTATAGAAAATGGATGCAGGATGTGGCTGACTCACAGGATATTTATACAGGTCATGTTCAACACACGGCACCTTTCCGTGGTGGCGGAGGTGGCCCTGGTGGTTGGGGTGGTGCTATTGTATTTGTGCCATATTCATTCCATAAATTCTATAAAGATAAAAGTGTTTTAGAAAAATATTACGATAATATGTTAAATTTCCTTAGCTATATGGAATCAAGAAGTGAAAACAGTCTTGTAGTAAGAGAAGAGTTAGGGGGTTGGTGTCTTGGCGACTGGTGCTCACCTGGCAACAAAAATCTTATTCCAGAGCCTTTTGTTAACACATATTTCTTAATAAAAGCATTTAAACAGGTTATAGAAATATCAGAAATTTTAGGTAAAGAAACTACTGAGTTAAAAGCAAGACTTGAGCTAGTTGTTGCTTCATTTAAAAAGGCATATTATGATGAAGCAACAGGAACATTCTGTTCTTCATTGGAAGCAAGTGATGCGTATGCTTACGATATTGGTTTAGGTGATGAAAGAACACTTAAAGCGATTGTTGATAAATACGAAACATTGGGCGAGTTTGATACTGGTATTTTTGGTACCGATATTTTAATTCGAGTGCTTTGTGAAAATGGTTTTAAAGATTTAGCTTATAAGCTTTTAACTTCAGAAAAAGAAAACACTTTTTACAATATGAAAAAGCATGGTGCTACAACTCTTTGGGAAAACTGGAACGGCGAAGCGTCGCACAGTCATCCGATGTTTGGTGCAGTTGTGCAATACATTGTTAACTATTTCAACGAGATGTAAAATAAAAATGGTGTAGGTAAAAATACCTATACCATTTTTTGTTAATAATGTGAATTTACTGGGACTGATATTTATTTTATAATATAAATATAGAGTATCAGGGGTGGTTTGATGAAAAACATCTTAAAAAAATTAATTTGTGTAGCTTTTACGCTTACATTTATGTTTGCTAATGCAAATATTGCATTGGCAGGGGATTTTATTGTGTTGAGTTCAGAGGTTCTTGAACCCGAGCTACATAAAACAGCGTCAAATGGTTCTTGTGACAATATAGAACAATATATTGGGGATATTGATGATTTTCAAGATTATTTGTTGGAGTGTATACTTGCGGATAACAGTAATCTTACAAATGCAAACGGACGTGGTTATATTGATATAAGTCAATACAGAATTCCGTATACAGAAACTATGCGCACAGAACTTTTTAATCTTATATGGTATGAAAGTCCTGAGCTTTTCAGAATAAATGGTGGGTTAGGCTTTAAATATACGCTTACTGGAATGATAGTTGCGTTGACACCTATATACACTATTGAAAAAGCAGAAACCTTTCAGGAGCAATATAAAAGCTTTGTTGACTCTGCCAATAAAATGCTTGAGGGTATAAAAGAAAATGATAAACTAAATGATGTTGAAAAGGCACTTTTGATACATGACCGAATTGCTACAAGCTGTGAATACGATAATGAGAATTTAATTAATGATACTGTTCCTATGGAGTCATATACAGCATTTGGTGCATTGAATTTAGGCAAAGCTGTTTGTATGGGCTATGCGCTAGCGTATGACTATCTTTTAGAAAATGTAGGAATTGAGGCTGAGTATTGTGCCTCTGAAGCACTTAACCATGCATGGAATATAGTTTATATTGACAACAAACCATATCATGTTGATATAACTCATGATGATCCTGTCTGGGATGTTTCAGGAAGAGTGCTTCACAATAATTTTCTGCTCTCTACACAAGCATTGAAGGCAACTGGTAGTCACACAGCAACTGATTATAAAACTACCCCTGTTGATACGACTTATGATGGCGTGTTCTGGCAGAATTCTGAAACAGCTTTTCAGATGTTGAATGATAAGCTTTATTATATAGATAATATCAGCAATGAATTGAAAGTTATGGATGATATTTCTTGTGATGAGCCTGAAGTTTTAACCGAGCTTGATTATAAATGGACTACCGATGACGGTGGTGTATATTTAGGTAATTATTCTAAGCTTGCAGTAGTGAAGGGGCAACTTTTTTATTCAACACCAACAGAGATTTATAGCTTTAATCCTGAAACTGATACAACTGAAAAGGTGTTGTCTGAAGAGGATATAATAAAAGCAACTGGTAGCGATGCTTTCCGTATTTATGGATTGTCAGGCAAGAATTGTGTTGTTTATGGTGAATACGCTACATCACCAAATTATACTCTAACTACAAAAGAAAACAGTTTTTCTATTAATTATCATAATCCTGAGGATGAGTGGAAGATTGCAGTAAATCCAACACATGTTACACAAGGTGAAGAAAGAAAATACTGTATTGATTGTGGCGATGTTGTAGATGTAAGGTATTTGGATATTCTTGGTGAACATAAATGGGGCGAGGCTTATATGGACCCGGAAAATCCACCTACATGTACTGAGAAAGGAATTCTTTTACGAGATTGTATTTATGATGGTTGTACAGCTAAAAAGACAGAAGAAATAGAAGCAACAGGGCATACAGTTGAAATTGTAAAAATAAAATCTCCAACCTGTACAGAAGCAGGTTATACAGGTGATAGCACTTGCACAATTTGTGAAGAAATAATTGAAAAAGGCGAGGTTATAAATCCTGTCGGACATAAAACGACTATTGTAAATATTAAAGAAGCAACCTTTGATGAAGATGGCTATACAGGGGATAGTAAATGCTCTGTTTGTGGGGCTATAACTGAGAAAGGAAAGATTATTCCAAGACTTGTTGTTGGTCTTACAGCTCCGGTAGTAACAGCTAATATAACTGAACAAGGGGTTAAATTAAATTGGGGTGCAGTAGATAACGCGATAGAATATAAAGTGTATAGAAAAGTATATAACGCTTCTACAAAAAAGTGGGATAGCAAATGGAAGAGGATAAAAACATTAACAGGTACTGAGTATGTTGATGGCAGTGTAAAGCTTGGCACGAAATACAAATATCTTGTAAAAGCTGTTAACAGAGATGTAACTAAAAATTCTAAGTCTACATCTACTATTTCCTTTAAAATCTCACCAACACCGAAAGCATATTTAAAATCGACAAGTATTAAAATAAAGTGGACTCCGGTAGTAAGTGCCACCGAATACAGAATTTACAGAGCTGAATATAATGAAAGCAAAAAGAAATATTCTTCATTCAAAAAAGTAAAAACAGTATCTGGTGCGACAAAAGAATGGACAGATAAGAATGTAACAAGTGGTAAGAAATATAAATACTGTATAAAAGCAGTAAATGGTAGTGTGGTGTGCGACAAAAAGGTGTCTAACACATTATATTTCTTAACTAAAACAACAGCTAAATCGGCAAAAGCAAAAACAGGTTTGAAAGTTAGCTGGACAGCAGTTAAAGGTGCAACTAGCTTTAAAATCTATCGCTCGGAGCTTCAAGAGGGTTCATGGACGAAATTTGCACAAGTTGGTAAAGTTGGTTCGAAATCATTGAGTTTTACTGATACGACAGTAATCAGTGGTGTTCAATATAAATATAAGGTTAAAGCAATAAAAAGCTCTACAGGTCAGACGAGTTCTGAAACGTCAGCAATTCTTTATCTTCAGGCTCCAACAGTAATTGCAGTTAAGGCAGCTGATGGAATTGATGTAATCTGGATTGAAACAGAAGGGGCAACAGAATATGTTGTTTACAGAAAGGCTTACGATGCAAAGAAAAAGAAATGGTCTGGCTTTAAAAAGCAAACCATAATAACAGGAACTGAGTGGAAAGATACAACTGCAAAGCCCGGTGTTAAATACAAATATTGCGTAAGAGCAAAAAATGGCGATGTTACAAGTGCTTATCTTTCAACCGAAACAGTTAAAAGATAAAATATAAAATATAATCCCCCAAAAGTTCAATTGAACTTTTGGGGGATTAGTTTATTTAAAGATTATTCAGCTTTAGGAGCATAAAGGTCTTTAAGACGAAGAAGATGTTCGTATCTGTCAGCAGCTGTTTTCTCTGAAAGTGCGAAGAGTTCTTCAGCTCTTTCTGGGAATGAGCGTGTAAGAGATGCGTAACGAGCTTCGTTAAGAAGGAATTCACGGTAGCTACCTGTTGCAGGTTTGCTATCAATTGTGAATGGGTTCTTACCTTCTGCTTTAAGAGCTGGGTTGTAACGGAACATATTCCAGTAACCACAGTCAACAGCCTTCTTCATTTCGTTCTGGCAGTTAACCATACCACCCTTGATTGAGTGCATTTCGCAAGGAGCGTATGCAATAATGATTGAAGGACCATTGTAAGCTTCAGCTTCTTTGATTGCTTTGAGAGTCTGGTTCTGGTCTGCACCCATAGCGATTTGTGCTACGTAAACATAACCATAGCTCATAGCGATTTCAGCAAGGCTCTTCTTAGCAACAGCTTTACCAGCAGCAGCGAATTGAGCAACCTGACCGATGTTAGAAGCCTTAGAAGCCTGACCACCTGTATTTGAGTAAACTTCTGTATCAAATACCATGATGTTTACATCTTCACCAGAAGCGAGAACGTGGTCAACACCGCCGAAGCCGATGTCGTATGCCCAACCGTCGCCACCGAAGATCCATACAGATTTCTTAGCAAGGTATTCTTTGTTAGCAAGAATTGATTTGCAGTTATCGCAGCAAGAGCCATCACCGAGAGCAGCAACAAGTGCTTCAGTAGCAGCGCCGTTTGCTTCACCATCATTAACTGTATCAAGGTAAGCCTTAGCTTTAGCCTTGAGGTCATCAGAAGCTTTGTCTGATGTAAGAATGTTTTCAACTTTAGCAATAAGGCTGTTACGGATAGCGTTCTGACCTAAGAACATACCGAAACCGTGTTCAGCATTATCTTCGAAGAGTGAGTTAGCCCATGCAGGACCCTGACCCTTAGCGTTTACTGTGTATGGTGATGTTGCAGCAGGACCACCCCAGATTGAAGAACAACCTGTTGCGTTAGAAATATACATTCTATCACCGAAGAGCTGTGTTACGAGACGAGCGTAAGCTGTTTCAGCACAACCTGCACATGAGCCTGAGAACTCAAGAAGAGGTTTCTTGAACTGGCTTGAAATAAGGTTAGCTGATGAAGCAACGCCTTCTTTTTCTGTAACGTTTGCTACACAGTAATCAAATGCTGCTTGTTGAGCATCCTGGCTTTCACGAGAAACCATTTTAAGTGAAGCAGTAGGACAAACACCAACACAAACACCACAACCCATACAATCCATAGGTGAAATTGCAAGTGTATATTTGTAGCCTTTATTTGTAACTGCTTTTTCTTTTGTTGCAATTTTTGTGATTTCTGGAGCATTCTTTGCTTCTTCTTCACTCATTGCGAATGGACGGATTGTAGCGTGTGGACATACATAAGCACATTTGTTACAACCAACGCAAGTGTCGTTATTCCATTCTGGAACCATAACAGCAACACCACGTTTCTCGTAAGCAGAAGCACCTTGTTCGAATGTACCATCAGCGTGATCCATAAATACAGAAACTGGAAGAGCATCACCATTCATGTTACCAACTGGTTTCATGATGTTGTCAACCATTTTAACAAGTTTAGCTGGGCCTTCAGCTTTTTCTGCTGCTGCAGAGTCAACTGCATTTGCCCAATCAGCAGGAACATCATATTTTTTGAATGCACCGAAACCAGCATCAATAGCTTTGTGGTTCATATCAACGATATCCTGACCTTTTTTGAGGAACTTCATAGCAGCATTTTTCATGTAGCCGATTGCATCTTCTTTAGGAAGAACATTAGCAAGTGCGAAGAATGAAGCCTGAAGAATTGTATTTGTTCTCTTACCAAGACCGATTTCAGCAGCTAAGTCAATAGCGTTAACTGTGTAGAGCTGAATGTTGTTCTTAGCAATATATTGTTTTGTTTCAGCGTTGAGCTTTTCAGCAACTTCTTTATCATCCCACTGGCAGTTGATAAGGAATACACCGCCTGGCTTAACGTCGTTAACAATCTTGAAGCCTTTTTCAATGTAAGCAGGTGTGTGGCAAGCAACGAAGTCTGCCTTGTTTACATAGTATGGGCTCTTGATTGGCTTATCGCCAAAACGAAGGTGAGAAATTGTAACACCACCGGTTTTCTTTGAGTCATATTGGAAATATGCCTGTACATATTTGTCAGTATGGTCACCGATGATTTTGATAGAGTCTTTGTTAGCGCCAACAGTACCGTCACCGCCAAGACCCCAGAATTTACATTCAATAGTACCTTCTGCAGCAGTTGCAGGAGCTTCTTTTTCTTCAAGTGAAAGGTAAGTAACGTCGTCGTTAATACCAAGTGTGAAGTGTTTCTTTGGTTCAGCCTTTGCGAGTTCATCATATACTGCAAATACTGATGCAGGTGGTGTGTCTTTTGAACCAAGACCATAACGACCGCCTGTTACTGTAAGACCTGTTTTGCCACATGCTTCGAGAGCTGCAACAACATCAAGGTAAAGTGGTTCACCAATTGAACCTGGTTCTTTAGTTCTGTCAAGAACAGCAATCTTCTTAACTGTCTTAGGAAGAGCTGCGCAGAATTTGTCAGCAGCGAATGGTCTGTAAAGTCTAACTTTAAGAAGACCAACTTTTTCGCCTTTTGCTAAGAGATAGTCAATAACTTCTTCTGCTACGTCACAGAATGAACCCATTGCTACGATTACTCTGTCAGCATCTTCAGCACCGTAGTAGTTGAAGAGTTGGTAGTTAGTGCCGAGTTTAGCATTAACTTTACCCATATATTCTTCTACGATTGCAGGAACTTCATCATAGAATTTGTTACATGCTTCTCTGTGTTGGAAGAAAATGTCGCCATTTTCGTGAGAACCACGCATTACAGGGTGTTCTGGATTAAGAGCTCTCTGACGGAATGCATCAACAGCGTCCATATCGCACATTTCTTTGAGGTCTTCGTAATCCCAGATTTCAATTTTCTGAATTTCGTGAGAAGTACGGAAGCCATCGAAGAAGTTGATGAATGGAACACGGCTCTTGATTGTTGCAAGGTGAGCAACAGCGCCTAAGTCCATAACTTCCTGAGTGTTAGTTTCAGCGAGCATTGCGAAACCTGTCTGACGACAAGCGTAAACGTCTGAATGGTCACCGAAAATATTAAGTGCGTGAGAAGCTACGCAACGAGCTGAAACATGGAAAACTGATGGGAGAAGCTCACCAGCAATTTTGTACATGTTAGGAATCATTAAAAGAAGACCTTGTGATGCTGTGTAAGTTGTAGTAAGAGCACCAGCTGCTAAAGAGCCGTGAACTGTACCAGCAGCACCTGCTTCAGATTGCATTTCAGCAACTTTTACAGTTGTACCGAAAATGTTCTTTTGACCTTGTGCAGACCATTGGTCAACATAGTCAGCCATCGGGCTTGATGGTGTGATTGGGTAGATACCAGCAACTTCTGTGAAAGCGTATGAGACATACGCAGCCGCATTGTTACCGTCCATGGTTTTCATTTTACGTGCCATTGGATTTTGCCTCCTATGAATTTAATTTATACACAACAAACATTTTATCACTAAAATGCAAAAATGTAAACATTAAATCGTTAAAAATTCTACAAAAAAAGTGGAAAATTTGCCGAATTTTGAGAAAACAATATGGGTATAATGACATAAAAATTTACAATAAGTGAAATATCATTGACAAATATGGTATTATTATATATAATAGTCAATCATACTTTTAGTGTGGATTATTATATTTTTTATTTTGAAAGGAGCAAGTCCTATAATGGATGACGCCGGACCTAGTATTATTTTAGCTTCAATTGAGCCAATGCTCAATACACTTGAGGTAACTGCAAATGCAAAATCACTTATTTGGCAGGTGCCGTTACTTGTAATTCTTATTTTAGTAAATGCTTTTTTTGCAATGAGCGAAATTGCACTTATTTCGCTTAATGATGCAAAGTTAGAAAAACAAGCCGAAGAAGGCAATAAAAAAGCAAAACAAGTTTTAAAATTAACAAAAAATCCAAGCAAGTTTTTATCTACAATTCAAATAGGTGTAACACTTGCGGGCTTCTTAGCATCTGCATCTGCTGCTACAACTTTAGCAGAAATGCTCACAGCAGTAGTTGTGAATTCAACTGGTGTAAGTGAAAAAATTATTTCACCTGTTGCAGTTGTTCTTGTTACAATTATAATGTCATACTTCACTCTTGTTTTTGGTGAGTTGGCACCAAAAAGAATTGGTATGCAGATTCCTGAAAAAATCGCTTTTAAGGTTGTTGGTGTTTTAAAAACAATTTCTAAAATTACTTCTCCGTTTGTAAAAGTGCTTTCAGTTTCAACAAATGGTGTTGTAAGACTTTTAGGCTTTGACCCTAACGCTTCTGAAGAGGTTGTTACCGAAGAAGAAATCAGAATGATGGTTGATGTAGGGCAAGAAAAAGGTGTTATTGAAGATGTTCAGAAAGAAATGATTAATAACATCTTTGAATTTGATGACCTTAATGCTGGCGATATTATGACACACCGTACAGATGTTACAGCAGTTGATGTTGAAGATGATGATATAGAAAGCTTTGTAAATCTTGCTATTGAAAAGGGTTACTCGAGAATTCCTGTTTATGAGGGCGATATTGATAACATAATAGGTCTTATTTATGTAAAAGACTTACTTAAATATGTTGGTAAATCTCTCCCGGCTAAAGCAAGTCTTAAAAAGATGGCAAGAGAAGCGTACTTTATTCCTGAAACAAAATCCTGTGGTGAATTGTTTACCGAAATGAGTGCTAAAAAAATTCAGATGGCTATTGTAGTTGATGAATATGGTGGTACAGCTGGTATTCTTACACTTGAAGATTTGGTTGAAGCAATTATGGGTAATATTCAGGACGAATATGACCAGGAAGACGAAGAAATCTCAAAAATTGACGATAATACATTCACAGTTGATGGTACTATTGATATTGAAGAAATTGAGGAACTTATAGGTAAAGAACTCCCTGAGGGTGATTATGAAACTCTTGCAGGATATATAATTGACCAGCTTCAATTTTTACCTAAAGATGGTGAAATGAATGAGGTTGAATTTGAAAATGTCAAATTCACAGTTCTCAAGGTTGATGAGCGAAGAATAGAAAAAATCAAAGTCGAAATCACACCACTTTCAGAAAGCGAAGATGACGATGACGACGATGATGAAGATGATGATTAAAAAAGAACTCAGCAGAAATGCTGAGTTCTTTTTTAGATAATAGAGAAGAGATAATAGAGAAGAGAAAAGGGGCAAAGCCGATTATAATAAAATATCAATAAAAACTATCATTTTTAGTTTTCGATAAACTGAAAATGATAGTTTTTTCTTATTCTTTAGGTAATTGATTTGGTGTGCTTGTAAAACCTAAAATATAATCAGCAGAGACATTGTAAAATTTGCATAAGGTAATTATATGCCTTATGGGCATTTCGTTTTCGGCTGTTTCATATCTGCTATATACTTTTTGATTAGTGTTTAAAACTTTTGCTACTTCTGTTTGAGTTAAATCGTTATCTTCTCTTAAATCTCGTATTCTTTGAACATAATTCACAGTAAAACAACTCCTATGTATCAATTAAATGGAGTGTATCATACCACTTATCTGGGGTATTGACTTTACCACTAATTTGGGGTAAAATGTGCTTATCAGGTTTATTATTGTCATAAAACTTCAAAACTGACTTCTTGACTATTGACAAATTATGGTAAGTGTGTTATTGTGAAAAAACATTCGAATGTAAAAATAATTTTTGAAAGGAGTTGGACATAATGATGAATTATATGACAAGAAGAAAAACAGAAAAAATGAACTATCCGGTTGTTGTGTCCAAATTCTGCTCGTAAGTGGTAAAGACATAATGTGATAATTGTTGTTTTCCCCGGAAAGTTAAAGCTTTTCGGGGGTTTTTGTTTTTATTATGATGTTTCGAGCAGATTTTTGGGGAGTTGGTGACTTCCGGAAAGGAGGTAAAAATGAAAGGCGATAAATCTTTTAATAAAAAGAAAGGAAAAAACTCGACTTTTAAAGATATTATTTATGGGTTAAAAATACTTAACGAGTGTGGTAATAAATTAGTTTTTACGAGAATAATTTCCGTTTTTAGTTTCTGGTTTTTTACTGGATTTGTTGAGGATATATTACTTTTAAAATATCTTTTACAGTCACTCGAAAAAGGTGTTTCATTTAAAGATTTTGTTATAGTATGTCTTATCTTTTTAGGTTTATCTATAACAGGAAGGGTGCTTAACAATTATTTCGATTACCTTACAGGAGTTAAAAAGAAAGTCTTTTACAAAAAACTTAATGAAAGAATATTTGAAAAAGCAGTAAACGTTGATATGGATTGTTTTTATAATCCTGAATTTTTTGATAAGTACAAAAGAGCAACGGAGATTGTTACAGATGGTCATTTTGATGAATTTTGTTACGGTTTTGCCTGTGTTGTGGGCGGAAGTATAACGGGGGCTTTCTTAATAGCTTATGTTATTACTGTTGACCCTAAAATGCTTTTTATACTTTTGATTGGATTAGTTGTTGTAGCATTTCAGGGAGTTAAAAGTAAGCTTGAAGTTAATAAAGATAAAGAAATGACAATTCACAAACGCTCAAAGGCTTATGTGAAAAGAACAATATATTTAAAAGATTTTTCAAAGGATATGAGAACATCAGGAGTTTACGGTGTTCTTCATACAAGATTTGAAAATGCAGTAAATAAAAACAGAGAAATAATTAAAAAATACGGTTATAAAATTGCTCTGTTAGAGATGATGACAGGACTTTTTGGTATGGCACTGCCTGTTGCAACGTCTTATGCTTATGCTACATATCGTTATGTAGTAAAAAGAAATCTCGCACTTTCTGATTTTTCGGTTATTGTAACTGCTATGGGTAATCTGAAAGATGTTATAAACGATTTAACTGAAGCGGTTTCAACTGTAAAAAAAGAATCACTTTATTTTCGTAATTTAAAAGAATTTTTTGATTATGAAAATAAGATAGAGAAGGGAACAAAAATAGCAGATGAATTTAAGTCACTTGAATTTAAAAATGTACAGTTCACATATCCTGAAGCAAAAGAACCGACACTCAAAAATTTTGACTTCAAATTAAGTAAAGGTCAGACAGTTGCGGTAGTTGGTGAAAATGGTGCAGGTAAATCTACATTTATAAAATTGCTTTTAAGATTTTATGATGTGGATAGTGGTGAAATTCTTTATAATGGTGTAAGTATTAAAGAATATGATATAGACTCATTAAGAGAAAGAATTTCAACAGTATTTCAGGATTACAAAGTGTTTGCACTTTCTGTTGCAGAAAATGTTCTTTGTAAAGAAATTGAAACAAACGAAGAACTTATAAAAGCAGTTGAAGCTATGAAAAATAGTGGTGCTTACGATTTTGTAGAGAATTTACCAGAAAAAGAAAACACCGTTATTACCAGGGAGTTTGACGAAAAAGGCGTTGGACTTTCAGGTGGTGAGCAACAAAAATTAGCAGTTGCAAGGGTGTTTGCAGGTAATACTGATTTAGCAATTCTTGATGAGCCGTCATCAGCATTTGACCCTGTTGCAGAATATAAGATGTATGAAAATCTTATAAAAGCAACAAAAGATAAAACTGTAATTTATATTTCTCACAGACTTTCATCAGCAGTGCTTTCAGACAAAATATTTGTAATTTCTGAGGGTACTGTAAAAGAAAGTGGTAGCCACAAAGAGCTTATGGACTTAGATGGAATTTACAGTAATATGTTTACACTTCAGGCAGAAAGCTACAAGAACTCTGAAAGGAGTGTGAGCTGATATGAAAAAAGAAAAGATTAAAACAAAACACAGTACATTTTCAAATGTGTTTTATCTTTTAAAAGTTATGTTTAAAATTTCACCCTGGCTTGTTATCGGCGAAATTTTTATGCATACTTTATGTACTTTGCCAGGCAGACTTGTTTCAATAATCGGTCTTAAATATGTTATTGATGAAGTGCAGAATGGCGGAGAACCGGTTAAAATATTATCCGGCATAGGTCTTATACTTGTTATACTTGTGTTTGGAGAAACAGTAAACGGATTGTTTTTCGAGTTATTTGTTCACAGAGAACGCGAGAAACTTGATTTGAAACTTCAGTCAAGACTTTACGAAAAAGCAGCTACACTTGATATTGCAAAATATGACAGTCCTGAATATTATGCGGATTTTATTTTGTCAATTGAAAATTCATCAGATAATATCCGCTATATGTTAGGTACGGTTAAGAGTTATGTGGGTGAAGTTATCGCTTTTCTGACAATTTCTTCAGTACTATTAACTATTGATCCTGTTGCATTACTTATGTTGCTGGTTGCCTGCGTAATAGGTATTCCGTTAAGTAAATATTTAAGTAAACTTATGTATGAAAGACGCGAAAAATTAACTGAATCAGACAGAAAAGCAGAATATTATGCAAGGGTATTTTATCTTCCTGAATATGCGGGAGAAATACGATTAAGCAATATTTATCCACTTTTGAAAAGTAGATTTTCAAAACAAGCAGATGAAGTTATTTCAATTCAAAGAAAATACACCCGAAAAATTAATGCTTTATGGTTTGTAGAAGAAGCAATTATTAGCAGTGTAATATCTGTTTTTGTTATGGTTATATATCTTGGTTATAAGATATTGGTTACAAAAGAACTTTCTTTAGGTGATTTTGTTGCTACATTCAATAGCATAGGTCAAATCGGCAATAGTTTTATGTATCTTTCAGTATTTGCTCTTAAAAATTTCTCGGAACGTTCAAAGATGATAGAAAAGCAAAGAGAATTTTTGGCAACTTCTAATGAAATTATTGACGGTGACCATATTGCAGAATGTAAAGAACCAGAAACAATTTCTGTAGAAAATATTAAATTCTCGTATACAGGTAATGAAAAAGATTCTTTAGACGGCGTTTCATTTGAGATTAAGCCTTATGAAAAGATTGCTCTTGTTGGGTTTAATGGTGCCGGTAAAACCACACTTACCAATCTTCTTTTAAGACTTTATGACGTTAAAGACGGTAGCATTAAAATCGGCGGTAGAGATATAAGAGAAGAAACTGTAGAGTCTCACAGAAATCGCTTTGCAGCAGTTTTTCAGGATTTTCAGATTTTTTCTGCGACTGTTGGTGAAAATGTTGCTTTAAGTAAAGTTTACGATGAAAAAAGAGTTTTAGAAGCCTTAAAGCTTGCAGGCTTTACAAAAGAATTGCCACAAGGAACAGAAACTATTCTTCTTAAAGAATTTGATGAAAATGGTTTAATGCTTTCTGGTGGTGAGCAACAAAAAATTGCTATTGCAAGAGTTTTCTATAAGAATTGTCCATATATAATTCTTGATGAGCCATCTGCAAATCTTGACCCGATTTCAGAATATGAGCTTAATAAAAATATAATGGAATCTGCAAAAGAAAAGACAGTTATAATTATTTCTCACAGACTTTCAACAACAGTCAATGCAGACAGAATTATAATGCTTGAAAATGGTAAAGTTGCAGAAATAGGAACACACGAAGAATTAATGAACAAGAATGGCGATTATGCTTATATGTTTAATCTTCAGGCAGAAAAATATCAATAATAAAAAATCCGTAATTCACTTTTTGGAGTGAATTACGGATTTCTTGTTTTATTTATTGTTCTTGTTTTTGTTTTGTTGTTTTCCTTGTGCGGCAGTTGCTAAAATCTGCGCATAAATTATTGCAACTGTTTCATAAAGCTCACGTGGGATTTGTGTGCCGACATCCAACATGCAAAGAACAGATGATGCACTGTCATCACGATATACAGGGATACCTTCAGTTTCTGCTATATCAATAATTCTTTCAGCAACCTCGCCGTAACCAGATGCGATAACAATAGGCGCCATATCCTGATCCTGATTGTATTTTAAAGCAACTGCCTGTTTCGATTTTGGAGAATTCACTTGCACCATCCTTTCTTTTAATTTTATTGGTTATTAATACTTATCATCGTAACCATCAAAGTTATAGTCGTTTGATGAATCATAGTTATTTATTTCTGGGATTTCCATTTGTGCAGATGTGCTTA
>CALFTN010000085.1 GCA_937916395.1 uncultured Clostridia bacterium
AATACATAGTTAAAGTTCTGCCTTTGTATATGGAAAATGTAAAAAATGAAGGTGAAGTTACCGAATATCTTTATAATCACGGACTTAAAGTTGCAAGATTTATGAAAAGCAACGATGATGCTTATGTGGTAAAAACACCTGAATTTCAGTTTACCGTTCAACAGTTTATTGAAGGAGAATCACTACCGGTGAATACTGCTCCTGATTGGTTTATCAGCAAATCGGCAGAGTTTCTTGGTCAAACAGCTTTATTGCTGAAAGATTATGAGGGTTTATCTTTACGATTCGGCAAAAACTTCTTTGCTGTCAAAACAGTTCGCAGGAAAATGTGGCAATATAAAAAAGAGCTTGTTAGAGCGAAAAAAGCAAAAGAAATGAACATTGTTCCGATTTGGGAAGAACAAATCCGGCATCTCAAGAGAATTTCAAAATTCCATATTGATACCCAAAAGCTGACTTATGCAAATTCACACGGTGATTATCACATAGGTCAAGCAATCATACATAATAATGATTTTACAGTTGTTGATTGGAGTTCAGCTTGCAGGCTGCCTATTTGTTTGGATGTAATAACCTCTTATGTATTTTCAAGTCCAATTTGTGCCACAGGTGAAATTGATGCAGACGGGCTGAAAAAATATATCGGACAATTCACAGAAAAGTTCCCATTAACCGAGTATGACATAAAGGCAATGCCTTATGTTCTGTATTATTGGCACTGCATGTGTAATTATCGACCAGATGAACTCGGTGATATTCCTGACAGTTATAAAGCTATTGCCAAACTCATAAACAACTTTTTGAATTGGCTCTATGATAACGTTGAGAAGTTATCAGAACAACTAATAGAATAGGTGAACGCTTGCCCAATAAAATATAAAAAACAAAAATCTCAAGTCATGTGACTTGAGATTTTTTACTTTGGTGCGGTAGCAGGGGCGAATTTATACACCGTTCGGCGCAAGACATAACATTAATAGTCTTTTTGTAATTATTGCTTTTTAAAAAACTTAGTGATATAATCAAGAAAACGCTGGTGGTGATATATTTTGAATATTATACACATGAAATATGCAGTAGAAGTTGCAAAAACAGGTTCATTAAATAAAGCAGCAGAAAAATTATTTATGGCTCCGCCAAATTTAAGCCGTTCAATAAAAGAGTTGGAGAGTGACCTTGGTATAACTATTTTTGAACGCTCTCAAAAGGGTGTAACGTTAACTCCTGATGGAGAGGAATTTATAGGTTATGCTAAAAGCTTATTGAAACAAATTGACCACATTGAAAGTCTTTATAAAGAGAATGGTTCTAAAAAACAAAGATTTTCAATTTCTGTTCCAAGAGCATCTTATGTTTCAGATGCACTTGTTGAATTTTCAAAAGATTTAGGCAAAGAACCAATCGAAATTTTCTATAAAGAAACTAACTCACAGAGAACTATTAATAATATTTTAAATCATGATTATAAGTTAGGCATAATTCGCTATGCTGAGAATTACGATAAATTCTTTAAAACAATGCTAGAGGAAAAAGGCCTTGCCTACGAAATGGTTACTGAGTTTTCTTATAAATTAGTTATGAGTGCCGAAAGTCCTTTAGCCAAAAAAGAAAAAATTACCTTTGATGATTTGATAGAATTTATAGAGATTGCTCACGCTGACCCTTATGTGCCCTCTTTACCTTTGGCAAAAGTAGTGAAAGAAGAATTGCCTGATAATATTGATAGAAGAATTTTCATTTTTGAAAGAGCAAGTCAGAGTGATTTGCTTTCAAGAAATAAAGAAACTTTTATGTGGGTTTCGCCGATACCTCAGGATATGCTTGATAAATATAATCTTGTTCAGGTAGATTGTGTTGATAACAAAAAGGTATATAAGGATATTCTTATATATAAAAAGGGCTATAAATTAACAGAAATAGATAAAAAGTTCATAACGGCGTTGTGTAATGCAAAAAGAAAAAACTTTAAATAACCGTAATTCTGGTGGTGTTATCAAAAATGATAATACCACCAGAACTTTTTTATAATTTACAAACTTAACTAACCTTGTTAAAATATTAACGAACTCGAGGAAACCAAGAAATCAAGAGAAGGAGTTAATGACGATGGTTACTAAAGAATATGAAATTATTGACAGCGTTGAAACACTTGAAAAAGCAATTAAACGCGTAAAGAAAGCACAAGAGGTTTTTGCTACTTTCACACAAGAACAAGTAGATAAAATCTTTTTAGCAGCTGCTTCTGCTGCAAATAAAGCAAGAATTCCTCTTGCAAAAATGGCAGTAGAAGAAACAGGTATGGGTATTGTTGAAGATAAGGTTATAAAAAACAACTACGCTTCAGAATATATATACAATGCATATAAAGAAACAAAGACTTGCGGAATTATAGAAGAGGATAAATCATTCGGCATTAAAAAAGTTGCTGAGCCTATAGGTGTTATTGCGGCGGTTATTCCTACAACTAACCCTACATCAACTGCTATTTTTAAATGCTTGCTTGCACTAAAAACAAGAAATGCAATTATCATTTCACCACACCCAAGAGCAAAGAACTGTACAATTGCTGCTGCAAAGTTAGTTCTTGAAGCTGCAGTAAAAGCAGGTGCTCCAGAAGGTATTATTGACTGGATTGATGTTCCATCACTCGAAATGACAAATACAGTAATGAAAGAATCAGATATTATTTTAGCAACTGGTGGCCCTGGTATGGTTAAGGCTGCTTATTCAAGCGGTAAACCTGCTTTAGGAGTTGGTGCTGGTAATACTCCCGCAATTATAGATAGTTCAGCAGATATTCTTTTAGCAGTAAACTCAATCATTCATTCAAAAACATTTGACAATGGTATGATTTGTGCTTCAGAGCAATCTGTAATTGTATTAAAAGATATTTATAAAGAAGTTAAGAAAGAGTTTGCCACAAGAGGTTGCTATTTCCTTAACGCAGAAGAAACAGAAAAAGTAAGAAAAACAATTATTATAAATGGTGCTTTAAATGCAAAAATTGTTGGTCAGAGTGCTCACAAAATAGCAGAGCTTGCTGGCGTTACAGTTCCAGCTGGCACAAAAATTCTTATCGGCGAAGTTGAAAGTGTTGAAATCAGCGAAGAATTCGCTCACGAAAAGCTTTCTCCTGTACTTGCAATGTATAAAGCAACTGACTTTAATGATGCACTTAAAAAGGCTGAACAATTAGTTGCAGATGGTGGTTTCGGTCATACTTCATCTGTATATCTTAACGAAGTAACTGAAACTGAAAAAATCAACGAGTTTGCTTCTCGCATGAAAACTTGCCGTATTCTTGTTAATACTCCATCTTCACACGGTGGTATCGGTGACCTTTATAACTTTAAATTAGCACCATCACTCACACTTGGTTGTGGTTCATGGGGTGGTAACTCGGTATCAGACAACGTTGGTGTTAAACATCTTTTAAATATTAAAACAGTAGCAGAGAGAAGGGAAAATATGCTTTGGTTCAGAGCACCTGAAAAGATTTATATCAAGAAAGGGTGCTTACCGGTAGCACTCGACGAGCTTAAAACAGTAAGGGGTGCTAAAAGAGCATTTATTGTTACAGATACATTCCTTTACGAAAACGGTTACACAAAAGCAATTACAGACAAATTAGACGAAATGGGTATTGCTCATACAACATTCTTTGACGTTCAGCCAGACCCAACTCTCAAAAATGCAAAAGACGGTGCTGCACAGATGACAGCATTTAAACCAGATACAATCATTGCACTCGGCGGTGGTAGTGCTATGGATGCTGCAAAAATTATGTGGGTTCTTTACGAACACCCAGAAGCAGACTTTATGGATATGGCAATGCGTTTTATTGATATAAGAAAACGTGTTTATACTTTCCCTAAAATGGGCGAAAAAGCATACTTTATTGCAGTACCTACTTCAGCTGGTACTGGTTCAGAAGTAACACCATTCGCAGTTATTACAGATGAACAAACTGGTGTTAAATATCCACTTGCAGACTATGAGCTTCTTCCTAATATGGCTATTATTGATACAGATTTCCACATGTCTGCACCAAGGGGTCTTACAGCGGCTTCTGGTATTGACGCTGTAACTCACGCAGTTGAAGCTTATGCTGCAATGCTTGCAACAGATTATACAGATGGCCTTGCTTTACAGGCATTAAAGAACATCTTTAAATATTTACCACGTGCTTATGAAAATGGTCAGACAGACGTTGAAGCAAGAGAAAAAATGGCAAATGCGGCTACAATTGCTG
>CALFTN010000086.1 GCA_937916395.1 uncultured Clostridia bacterium
TATGTCAAAATTAAGAGTTGCACTTATTGGTTGGTGGTATTGCTGTGGAAGCCACATTGACAATTATTGTGAAGACGAAAGGTGCAATGTATGAATCTGCTGAAAAAGGCAGAAAAATTGTGTTTTAATTCATTGACAATATTAAATCTTATTGGTATAATTATTGTTATACAAAGGAGGGGTTCTATTTATGAAAAGAAATATTTTAAAAGTTTTATCTCTCATAACAGCACTTTCATTGATATTTTGTATTATGCAGATTTCTGTTAGTGCTGCAGGAACTACATATAAAATCACAAACCCTTATGAAAGTGTAACTCATCTTCTCGGTAATGAGGATAATCACTACAAAACAAATCTTCATACTCACTCAACTTATAGTGATGCAACAATTCCTTTGACCGAAATGGTAAAGGAACACTATAATCAGGATTTTGATGTTCTCGGTATTGCGGACCATGGTGTCATTGGTAGGGAGTGGGACCAGCAACCAACTCTTATTCCGCTTTATCAATACAATCCTTTAATTGGTAATAAGCAAGAGCATTTTACAAAAGAAGAGTTTGAAGCTATTGTTGCTGGTACATATTCTGACGGAACAACCCGTACCAAGAAAACCGGCTTGAATTGCCTTACAGGTGCTATTGAGGGTAATATGCTCGTTTTACAAAAGAACCACGTAAACGGTTACTTTATGGATGACTACAGAACAGAGGGTGTTCTTGGTGATGAAGGCGACTTCAATACAATGATTGAAATGATTGAAGATGCAGGTGGTATTTCACACATCAACCATCCTGGCGACTGGCTCAGTTCTGCAAATGGTGAGCTTGTTTATGATGAAGAAGGCAATGTTTTATACACACCTAATGGTGAAGAAATGACAGTGGGTTACCAGATTGCAACTGACCCAGGAAACGTTCAGTTTTTTGCGAATTCTTTACGTTTGTATAAATCTTGTCTTGGTATAGAGGTTTACAATGCTTTTGACCGTCCAACAAGAAGTGACCGCGTTCTTTGGGATGAGCTTCTTAAAGTGATTATACCTGAAGGCAGAAATGTCTGGGGCTTTGCTAACAACGATGCTCACACCAATGAAGACGTTGACACATGTTTTATGGATTTCATTTTACCTGAATATTCACAAGCTAATATGCGTACAGCTATGGAAAACGGCACATTCTTTGCTGTTTCAAGATACGAATGGGGCGACAGAATTGGTACAACTATGGAATACCCAACAGTTACAGGTATAGTAGTTGACGATGAAAGAGATACAATTACAATAACTGCTAAAAATACAGATTCTATAAAATGGATTGCAGATGGTGTTTATATTCAGGAAGACACAGTTTCTGTAAATGGTGTATGTGTGTCAACAATTAAACTTCAGAACTATTCTGAAGATATCAGTTGTTACGTTCGTGCAGAAATTGACGGACCTGGTGGCAGAACACTTACACAGGCGTTTGTTTGTGATGATGGTGATATGGATTCACTTATTAACAGAACAGATAAGTTGAATCTTCCTGCATTGGATTTCGTTGGAGCTTTCCGTAAATTACTCAAAACAGTATTTGATGTATTTTTTAATGTTGTTCCAAAAATAGATTAAAATATAGAAAATGGGGCTGTAAAAAACGTTGAGTTTTTTACAGCCCTTAAATTTTATTTTAAGATAGTTTTCATCCTAAACTTTATACATCCACAAAAATTCTTTCTACAATATCATTTTCTCAGAATAATTATATCATTCGAATTAATAGTGATTAGCAAATTTAATAATTTTTTAATAACAATTATATTTACTATTTAATTTAAAAATTGTATAATGAAACCGCTCAAAATAAAGGGGATTGCATATGAAAATAAAAACAAAAAATCTTGATTTTGATAAAGTTTCAAAATTAAAAAAGCCTGAACACCAAAAACCTTTAAAGCCGAATTTTTTATTATCAAGCTTAATAAGGTTATTATCTGTTTTTGATTTACACGCAACAAAATTCACTTTTACAGAAAAAAGAATGGAAGAAATTAAAGACAAGCCCTGTCTTATTCTTATGAATCATTCTTGCTTTCTTGATTTAGAGATTGCTTTCAAAATTTTTTATCCAAGAAGAATGGGCGTTGTATGTACAGCTGATGGATTTGTTGGTAAAAAGACACTTATGAGAATGATTGGTTGTATTCCAACACAAAAATTTGTAAGTGATGTTACGCTGATAACAGATATGATGTATTTACTGAAAGAGAAAAACACAAGTATTCTTATGTATCCTGAAGCAAGCTATTCGTTTGATGGTACCGCAACAGCTTTGCCAAGAAAATTTGGTGTGCTTCTGAAAAAGCTTAACGTTCCTGTTGTAATGGTAACAACTAAAGGTGCGTTTTCACGTGACCCACTTTATAATATGCTTCAAAAAAGAAAGGTTAAGGTTTCAGCACACGCTGAATGTATTCTGACACCAGAAGAAATTAAAAGTAAATCTACAAAAGAGATAGATGAAATTTTAAACGAACTTTTTTCGTTTGATAATTTCAAATGGCAGAAAGAGAATAATGTTGTAATTAATGAGGGCTTTCGTGCAGATGGTTTACACAGAATACTTTACAAATGCTCTGAATGTAATGCGGAGGGCAAAATGCTTGGTAAAGGGATTCATCTGACTTGTGAAAATTGTGGTGAAAAATGGGAATTGACGCCTTTAGGTGAATTGAAATCAGTTTCTGGTAAGACAACTTTTTCACACATTCCTGATTGGTACAAATGGGAAAGAGAATGTGTCAGAGAAGAACTTGAAAACGAAACATATAAATTAGAAACTGATGTAAAAATCAGTATGATGGTTGATTATAAGGCAATTTATAATGTAGGTGAGGGGAAACTGATTCATAATAACAATGGTTTCAATCTTACAGGATGTAATAATAAGCTTAAGTATGAGCAGGGTCCACTTTCAAGCTATGGTCTTTATGCAGATTATTATTGGTATCAGATAGCAGATGTTATTTGTATAGGCAATAAAGATGTGTTGTATTATTGTTTCCCAAAAGAAAATATTTCCGTTGCAAAAGCAAGAATGGCTACGGAGGAGCTTTATAAATTAACAAGAGAGAAAAAACGAAATAAAAACAGAGTTAATTCTGATATGTAAACAAAGAAAAGGAAAACATCAGGCAGTACACCGAAGTGTACTGCCCTTGTTAATTCATCTTTTAGAAAAGCTGTGTAGGAAGTTTCAATTTTTCTTTCCGCGGAAACTGCTTGTCGAATTCCTCTGCATCGTCTTCATTTACAAAATATCCCTGTGGTGGTGTGTATTCACCGGTAACACCTTTGAGATAGCCTTTTTTCAGTTCTTTACAAAGGAAGAATGATGCATCTGCATCTGCTGGCAAATCGTGGTAACGAATGCCGAATTCACTGGCATAAGTGAATCCACTTTTGCCATAAAAACCAATGTTGCCTTCAAAGCAGATTGCACCGAATCCCATTCCTGTTGCTTTCTCAAGTGAATAGTCAAGCAGGATTTTACCGTAACCCTGACGCTTCAATTCATTTGCAATACATATAGGACCCATTGTAAGAATCGGAATATCTCTGCCATCATCAGCTTTGATTACAGCTTTCATAAACATATTCTGTCCTATGATTTTTCCGTCCTTTTCCATCACGAAGTTGAGTTCATGAATAAATGCCTCATCATTACGAAGTTGATTGAGTACATAATGCTCAAGGCAACCGGGACGATACACATTCCAGAACGATTCCCTTACAAGATTTTCAACTTCTCTTTGTTCATCTTTTCTTTCATTACGAATTATATAGTCATTTTTATTCATTGTTTTTCCTCCTGAAAATTGTCGACCTTCAATGTAGGAGGCTTG
This sequence comes from uncultured Clostridia bacterium, assembly GCA_937916395.1. Taxonomy (GTDB): domain Bacteria; phylum Bacillota; class Clostridia; order Oscillospirales; family Acutalibacteraceae; genus DTU089. The sequence continues at coordinate 3,889 of CALFTN010000086.1, forward strand.
TGTGATTGTATTTACAAACCTCCTCGGTTAAAACACAATCTCCAATGTACTGATTGTCTTTTTCAAAAAGCAATCTCCTTTAAAAATAATATTTATAATCACGCCATAGGGCAGATTATATTAAAAATTATGCTTTTGCGTATTCAGATAGTAACGCATGGTCGTTCATCGGCTTACAGCAATTTTCTGTTCTTATAGATGACCATTTGCGTTCAATTTCTGAAATTGGGTCATTGTTTATATCAACAACATTACCTTCATCATCTGAGCCAAACATAAACCATTGACTTGTTTTCCCTTTAGCACAATGACCTTTGTAGGTCCAAGTCAGCCAGTTATATGAACACTCGTTGAAAAGATTTAATATGTATTCCCATGTTGCAGTGCCACGGCAAGGAGAAAACTCACCGACAAGCACAGGCACATTAAAGTTTTTGCTTGCGTGGTGCTGTGAAACTTTCTTGAAACTATCATTTGAATCGTCATAGAAGTGATACTGATACATCACATTTTCCCATCCATATTCTTTTGGGTGTGGCATATCATCAGGTGTCCAGATTGCTTCAAGTGTTATTATATGCTCAGGGTCGTTTCTTCTGACTGCATTGTAAAGCAAAGAATAAACGTCATGATACTTGCTGTTGACCTTATCTTCACCTTCGTAATCGCACATCGGCTCATTCATTAAGTCATAGGCGGCAACTGTTCCGTTACCTGCAAAATGACGGGCGATTTCACTCCACAATTCACAGGCAAGTGTACGAAAATGTGCTCCCTCATCGGTTTCATCATAAAGTCTGCAATGGTTCACACGACAGCAGTGGTGGGCAATGCTCTGATGACCCGGTACACCGTGCATATCAAGAATGACGTACATTCCTCTTTTTTCGCATTCTTCAACAATCCAGTCAAGACGTGAGAAATCAATTTCACCGTTTTCTTTACGCTTCCATGTGCCAGAATCGTCTGTCTGAAAATTGCGATACCAGAACGGTACACGTACACAGGTAAAGCCGAGTGACTGAAGATAGTCAAGGTCGTGTTCTGTGATGTAATTGTCTTCACGGATTTTAATAAGTCTTTCGGCTTCATCCTTACCAAAGCGTTTTTCAAGAGTAGTTACTATATCCCATTGAGCTTCTCCGCC
>CALFTN010000087.1 GCA_937916395.1 uncultured Clostridia bacterium
TAGGAATTAGGAACTAGGAATTAGGAACTAGGAATTAGGAACTAGGAATTAGGAACTAGGAATTAGGAATTAGGAATTAGAGAATATTATAAAAACAACTACACTCTTTCATTTATAGATTAACCATAAATGAGAGAGTGTAGTTCGTATTATTTATTAAAATTATTCTGCATTTATTTTACGTCCCATAAGAACACCCATAACAGAAGCCATCATAAGACCACGAGTCCAGCCAGATGAATCACCAAGACAATGAAGACCATCAACGCTTGTGTTAAGGTCAGTATCCATCTTGATTTTATTGCTATAGAATTTAAGCTCAGGGGAGTAAAGCAATGTTTCAGTTGAAGCAAAACCAGGAACAACGTGGTCAACTGCCCCTATAAAGTTAATGATATTGGTCATTGCTCTGTATGGCATAGCAGCAGTAATATCACCAGCAACAGCATCAGGGAGGGTTGGTCTTAAATTGCTTTGTGCAAGCTCCTTTGGCCAGGTTCTTTTACCGTCAAGAATATCGCCATATCTTTGCACGAGGATGTGACCAGCACCAAGCATATTTGTGAGTTCGCCAACCTTTTGTGCATACTCAATAGGCTGATTAAATGGGTAATTAAAGTTGTGAGAACAAAGAATTGCAAGGTTCGTGTTGTCAGATTTTGTTTCTTTATAAGAGTGACCGTTAACAACAGCTAAATCATTGTCATAATTTTCCTGACTTACAAATCCACCAGGATTCTGGCAGAAGGTGCGAACTTTGTTTTTGAATGGCTTAGGGTAACCAATAAGCTTTGATTCATAAAGAGCCTTGTTAACCTTTTCCATAACTTCGTTTCTTACTTCAACTCTTACACCAATATCAACTGTGCCAGCCTGATGCTCAATTCCGTGTTCTGAGCAAAGCTTCTCAAGCCAGTCTGCACCACGACGACCAGTTGCAATAACTATTTTTTCGCCTTTAATTTCTTTAGAGTCTTTGCCGTTGGTAATATAAACACCACGGCATTTGCCATCAGTAATTTCAATATCGGTACACTCATAACCGAAAATCATTTCAACGCCTTTGCTTTGAAGATATTTTTCAATTTCATAATAAAGAGTCTGTGCTTTTTCGGTACCTAAATGACGTATAGGGCAGTCAACAAGCTTTAAACCAGCTTGTATGGCTCTTTTTCTGATTTCTTTAACCTCTTCACTGGCGTTAATACCTTCAATATGTTCGTCAGCACCAAATTCAAGATAAATTTTATCTGTGTAATTAATTAAATCCTGAGCGTAAAGCTCACCAATAAGTGTTGGCAAATCGCCACCAACCTCATAGCTTAATGAAAGCTTACCATCAGAAAATGCACCAGCACCAGAAAAACCGGTTGTAATATGGCAATATGGCTTGCAATTAACACATTGCTGTGTTTTTGCTTTTGGACAACTACGTTTTTCAACTGGCTGACCTTTTTCAATAATAATAATTTTCTTTTTGCTTCCGAGTTTAATAAGCTCTAAAGCGGTAAAAATACCAGCAGGACCTGCACCAACAATAACAACATCGTAATTCATAAATAAACCTTCTTTATGTAAAATCTTTTGTTTTATAAGCATTGAAAAGGGCATCAGCTTCATCGGAATAATTACCGTTATCATCTTCAATATAAAGAGGTGGTAAAATTCTGAAGCCTTCCATTGCCCCTTTTTTACCTTCGAGTAAAATAAGGCTTGGCTCTTTTCCTTTTCTTTGAATGACTTCTCTCATAATTTTAGGCTCAATTTTATTTTCTTTCATAGCCTGAAACATTTCGGGAAGCCTTTCTGGTCTTTGGCACATACAATATCTTCCACCGAACTTTAAAAGATAATTTGCAGCCTTTGCAGCATCAAACAATGTGCAGTTGAATTCGTGACGTGCGTTTTTGTAATCTTCTTTTTCGTTTACAATACCAGTGCCAACCTTTTTATAAGGGGGATTAATGCTAACTACATCAAAATATTCGTTAGGTAAAACGCCCTTTAATTTCTTTAAGTCTAAATGAAATAAATTTACACTGTCTTCAATATTATTGTACTTCAATGTTTTTTTGAAAAGCTCAATAGCCGTTTCGCTTAACTCAACGCCATAAATTTCTTTGGGTTTAAAATCTCTTAACCACAAAAGTGGAATAATTCCGTTTCCTGTGCCAAGGTCACAGCATTTGTCCTTGTGTCTGGGTTTGCAAAAGTCTGCTAAGAGAATAGCATCAGAAGTAAAAATATGAGCGTGACTTACGAAAATTTCTAAATTCGTTGCAAGTTTTTCTGTTCTTTCTTCTCGCGAAGTCATAAAAAACTCCTTGTGATATATTACTTGTATAGAATATCAAAATAACCCATACAAATTAATTTTACCACAAGGTGTCTTCTAATTCAATTAAAATAAACCACTTATATAAACTTTGTTATTTCTGCACAGTTTAGAAGCAATAATTTTTACACATTATTCTTCCATTTGTTTTCCTAAAAATGAAGCCGCTACTTGAGCTAATTTAATCTCTGTTTCAGTAACTTGTTTTTTAGTGCTGTCTGCTACAAAAATGACAGCTCCTGAAATATCGCCAGCAGCAATAATAGGGAAAGCAATAGCTGCTTCGAGGTCTGAGCTTTCAATAGGGTAGAGCGGTTTTTCTGTTGAGGATTTAATGAAGTTAACTCTGTTTTCCATAAGCTCTTCTAATTCATTTGAAATTCGCTTTTCAATAAAATCCTTTTTAGAAAGACCAGAAACAGAAATAACATGGTCACGGTCTGTAATTAAAACGCCCATACCAGAGGTTCTGCTTAAAACCTCAGAATACTGACCTGAAAATTCAGAAATTTCACCCATAGGAGAATATTTTTTAAAAATTACTTCACCATCACTTGCAGTAAATATTTCTAATGGGTCACCCTCACGGATTCTTAAAGTTCTTCTTATTTCTTTTGGTATAACAACTCTGCCTAAATCGTCAATTCGTCTGACAATTCCTGTCGCTTTCATATATATCTTCTCCTTAATATCAAATTATGTTGTTAGTATTTGTGTTTTGTGGGAAAATATACTGTGTGAATTTACTTTTTGAATTGATTATGATATTATAAATTAAGTGAGGTGAAGCATGTGTCATTATTCAAATTCTTTCATTCAACAAAAACCTATGAAGAGGATATACAAAGAGAAAAAGATTGTATTTTAAGAATAAAAGAGGCAGTCAGTCAAAAGTGTGGTATTGATAATTTTATAGAGTATGATGATTTTACTGTCGCTTTTGCAGGCTCAAGAGACAACATGGAATTGATGCTTGAAATCTGCACACAAAAATATAATGGCAAAAAATATTTGTACGCTTCAGTTGATGACGAGGTTTCGTGGCAAGAGTGGGATTTCGATAACCTCTGCGAGTTTGAAAACAATATTATCGATTATATTGCAAACAGAGTAAATCGCACAATTAAAACAACAATAGAAGTTAATAACAATAATTTCAGGGTTTCATCTTATTATATGGATGAAAATGGCAAATGGATACGTTTTGAAGACCAAAGTTCAGATAGTACATGGTTCCGCTTTATTACATCTCACTTAACCAAATCAAGTGAAACAATCAAAACATATAGATTGGATAATTAATAGACTAACATTATTAAAGGAGATTTAGCGAATGTCAGAAAAAATCATTGTTATCGGCAGTATGAATGTAGATTTAGTTATACATTCACCTCAAATGCCAAATTTGGGCGAAACTCTTACTGGTAGTAATTTTCAGATTAACGCTGGTGGTAAAGGCTTAAATCAGGCAGTTGCTATTGCAAAATTAGGTGGTGACGTTTCGTTTTTAGGTGCAGTAGGTGAAGATGCTAACGGTGAATTATTACTTGATACGTTAAAGAGCAATAGCGTCAATTTTAAAGGCTTTAAAACAGAAAAAACACCAACAGGAATTGCAATGATTACTGTTGTTGATGGTAACAATTTTATTATTCTTGATGCTGGGGCAAATGCAGAACTCACACCAGAAGTTATTGAGAGTTATAGCGATTTAATTGTAGAGTGTGAATATTGTGTTATGCAGTTAGAAATTCCTGTAGAGACTGTTTTAAAAGCATGCGAAATTGCAAATAAATCGTGCACAAAAATAATTCTTAACCCCGCACCATATAAAGAATTACCAAAAGAAGTGTTTTCAAAGATAGATTTTGTTATTCCAAATGAACACGAAGCACGTGATTTAACTAATATTTACCCAAATGATGAAGAAAGCACCCAAAAAGCAATTTTAAAATTAAAACAAATGGGTGTTAAAAATATAATTATAACACTTGGCGAGCGTGGTTGTGCTTATAACGTTGGCGAAGAAATTATATTTAACCCTGCTATTAAAGCAAATGTAGTAGATACTACTTCTGCTGGTGATACATTCGTCGGTGCATTAGTTTCAAAGCTTTCACAAAACGAAAACTTAGAAAATGCAATTAACTTTGCCACTAAAGCATCTGCAATAACAGTAAGTCGTGAAGGTGCTTCTAAATCTATTCCGTATGCTAATGAAATATAGTGTGAACAGGTGAGATTAAGTTTTAAATTAAGTTGTTTGTATTTGTATTATATATTATTTATTGAGACAAAATGAAAAGGAGCTGTAAAAAACATAGCGTTTTTTTACAGCTCCTTTGTTTGATTTATTCATCGTAGGTTCTTTCACTAATTATGTATCTTGGACGTTTTTTTACTTCCATATAAATTTTTCCGATGTATTCACCAATAATACCTAAACAAATGAGTTGTATAGATGAAAGTAAACAAATAGCAGCAACTATACTTGTCCATCCAACAACAGTGTTGCCTAATAATTTTGATACAACAGACCAGATTAAACCAAGTACACTTGCAATAGACATTAAAATACCAATTGCAGAAATTAATCTAAGTGGTTTTATTGAAAGACTTGTAACGCCATCAATAGCTAAAGCCAGCATTTTGCTTAAAGGGTAGTGACTCTCTCCAGCAAATCGTTCTTTTCGTTCATAGTAAACAGAACTACATTTAAACCCAACTAGAGGAATCATACCACGTAAAAATAGATTAACTTCTTTAAAATTCGCTAATTCCTTTAAAACTTTTGAGGAAATCAAGCGATAATCAGCATGGTTAAAAACAACTTCGGCTCCCATAAAATTTAAAAATTTATAAAATCCTTCTGCGGTAGCTCTTTTGAAGAATGTATCTGTTTTACGGTCGTTTCTTACACCATAAACAACTTCGGAACCAGATAAATACTCTTCAACCATTTGGGTCATAACAGATATATCATCTTGACCATCACAATCAATTGATATGGTAATATCACACTTATCTGTTGCTTCCATAAGACCCGCTAAAACAGCATTTTGATGTCCGCGATTACGACTTTGTGAAATGCCAATAAAAGATGTGTTTTCAGTAGAAAGTTGTTTAATTATTTCCCAAGTGCTATCCTTACTACCATCATTTACAAACATTATTTTACTTTCATAAGAAATTAATTCTTTTGATTGCATAAGTTTAAGTTGCTCTAAAAATAGTGGGGCTGTAATTGGCAAGACTTTTTCTTCATTGTAGCAAGGTATAATTATATATAAAGTTGGTATCATTTGTTCTTTGTCCTTTCAATTCTTTTTTTAATACAGTCGGTAAAGTCGCTCATTATTAAACTTATATTTTTTAGTCCAATAGGGACTAATGCGCAGAATAACGGAACAAAGATATAAACATATCTTGCTCGTACTTCGAAAAACATTTCATACAAGACGAACCCCAAAAGTGTAATCCAAATCAGTGTAATTTTATGATGTTCACAATTATTCTTTTTTGTTGTAACCGTTAATAATGCTCCAAGAAGAATAAATATCCAAATAATATGTTGGAATGTTGCAAAATAAAGGTAGTTATGTCCAAAGTAGTAAATTGATTTTAAAAAAGGAGCCATTTTTACATTAACATCAGCAGGAACAATAGAAATAAACGTTCCTTCATCTCCCCAGGCAAATGTTCCGTCATTGAATGTTGTAAGCATTTTTTTAGCCAAATGGGTGAAAAAATCGAACTTCATTGTGGCAATACGTTCTTTGAAAACATTTATGTTAGCCGAGCTGCGTTCCTCATAATTATCAAAAGAAGCAGAAAAGTCATTATCAGGACCTGAAAAAACACCATTTGTTTCTTGGTTTGCACCCATCATCAAGAAATGAGAAATGCCAAATTTTTGCTCGTTGTCAATTTGTATATTATATTTCTGATTAAAAAATGTCAGACTAAAGTTTATAGAAATAAAAACTAAAACAGCAACTGAAGTTAATGCTAAAGGGCGAAGTAAAGCTTTGAGTGATGGCTTGTTGAATAATTTTAACACTTCCAAAATAAGTATTCCGATAAGTACAAATAAACATTGTGGTTTTATAAAATAACCAATTGCAGAAACAATTGAAGCAAATATTAAGCCTGCAATTTTTGTCTGTGGGTGCTTATAGTGTTTGCAATAAAGATAGACACTTAAAATTGGAAAGAAGAGTGAAAAGGCGTCTGAATACGCAATAACGGTCCATCCTGAAATACCAATTGAAAATACGCAAAAAATATATGCAAAGATTGCCCAGTAAGATGATGTGAATATCTTTGCTGTTTTATATGATAACCAGCAAGACAAAGAGTTGATAGCACAGTTGAAAATAACAAGAGGGAAAAAAGTGTAATCGTTGTTGAAAATTCCGAAATATTGGTTTGTTTTTTGGATAAAGAGAAAAATATATGAAATCAATAAATTGTTAGGGTATCTAGAATAATAAAAATTCACCTTTTCTAAATCTCTATTGTACAAAAATGTTTCGACGAAATCACGAACATATGATACATCCCAGCCTGAAAGGAAAAATATGTTGTGAAAAACATATAATTGACCTAAAAATAAAATTCCGGTTGTTACAAGTATGAGTCTGTCAATGTTAATATTGATGTATGTCTTCAATAATACAGTTTTTTTACTTTTGAGCCAGTAATAGCAAACAACCATTATAAAAATGAGTGAGATATCTATAAAAAGAATCACATAGTTAGATAAAATTAAATCTTTTTTGAAAGAATAAGAAATGTCAACACATAATAATATAGATAAAATAATAGTGAAAACAATGCCGTATGTAGTTTTAAAAAAAGAAAAGAAGAAAGTGTTCATTCTAACTTCTAAAGAATGATAATTATTGGGGATAACTGTTTTTGAGCGCATATTAAACTTTTTTCTTGCAGTTTTTATCTTTTCAGTTGTTAACATATTTTACCTCTTACAAATGTATTACAAAAGTATATTAAAGTGTAATATATTTTTTGCTTTTTGTCAATAGTAAAATGTATTAAGAGGTGATATTAATGCTTGATAATTCTTTGAAAATAAAAAAACGTGGTGAGGATGGCAACAAGGTTATTTCTGTTAGAATTAAAGAGGATACATTAAATAAGTTAGATAAAATTTCCAGAGAAAGCAATTATTCAAGAAATGAGTTAATAAATTTAATATTGCAATATGGTATTGAAAATATTGAAATAATATAACTATTGTTGCGTTAATTTACTTTTTGGTTTGATTGTGATAAAATAAAATCAGAAAGGTGAGTGGTTTTATGAGTTATACTAAAAAACCTAAAATGATACTTTTTGATGTTGGTGGAACACTTTTGGATGATGGTAAATGTGACCCAGTTAAAGGGTTTGAAGCTTTGCGAATTAAAGCAGAAAACAAGGAAATTACAACGGCAGAAAGATTAGCTTCTCGTTGGGATGAGTTTTTAATTGAAACTGAAGACATTAAGTCTAAATCAGGTGTTACGCTTGACGTGCCATTGTCGGCAGTTATTAAATATGCTACAATGCAAGAAGGGTTGAAAATTAATCTTCCTGTTATAGAACAAGAAGAAATTTTTGACCGTTATAATTCTACAAGAACTGTTATTGCTGGCGTTCCAGAACTTTTAAAAACACTCAAAGAATTAAATATACGCACTGCGGTAATCAGCAATAATATGATGAGTGGTGAAAGCTTGGCTCTTGCATTAAAGCGTTGGATTCCAACATCTGATTTTGAATTTGTTTTAACTAGTGCCGATATTCTTTTTGCTAAACCTTATAAAAGTATTTTTGAGTGTGCTGTAAACTTTGCAAGGTTAAAACCAGAAGAATGTTGGTATTGTGGTGATGGGCTCGTTCCTGATGTTGATGGTGCCCAAAATAGTTTAATGACACCAGTTCTTCTTGATGTTAAGTCTCAAATTCAGTTTGAATATAGAACTGATGGTGGTAGATGCGAATACTTAACAGTAAATTATTGGAAAGAGTTAGCTGAATACATAAAAAAATTATCGGAATGAGTTGAAACTCATTCCGATTTTTTTAATTCTTATATATAGATTTAATCCCTTTAAAAATCTCATTGAAAACCTTAAACCTATTAAATCCGCTTTTGCTGTATTCCTTATGCCTTAACACTAAAAACAAAGCGAAAGGAATAGCTAAAATTGGATGAGCAATGCCTAGAACAACACCTTTATCAAAGAAATATTCTTTTGTGTAGCCTTTAAACCACGTGGAGTTTCTATCATTTTCAAGTTTCGCAATAGCTTCTGGTACTGCAATAATTCTTAAACCTTTTTTTAATGCTTCTCTTAAAAATAATGTGTCTTCACCACAGGTGGGGAGGGGTATGTCATTATAAGTTTCTTTAAAAGAAATATTTTTGTTTTTTACAGCATCATTTTTAAACGCAATTCTTGCCGCACCATAATTCATATAATTGAAAACATTGATTTTTTTAGCAGTAAAATTCTTTCTGTTTGATTCGTTATCATCATCAATGAAATTGAAAATAATAATATCAGCATCATATTTCTTGAAGGTTGACCTTACAATTTTTTCATAATCATCAGAAAACTGCATATCGTCATCAGCAAGAACTGCAATATCAGCACTTGAATTGCTTAAAGCTTTGTTTCTGCTTTTTGCAATGCCACGTTCTGTATTTGAAAAAATTTTAATGCTATTACCTTTAAAGGTTATGTCATCATATTTTTCGCAATCAGTCTGATTTATAACAACTGCATCTGTGCTTATGTTCATTTCGTTGAGAAAATCGTGGTTTTTCTGGTGCATAGTTGAAACTAAAACTTCTACTCTCATACGCTATGCTCCTTTAAAAGCCTCAAACAGTCGAGAGGAGATGTGAAAAAAGCTCTGACAGCATTAGTAAACGCTTTAAAAATATTCTTTCGCCTGAGCTGAGCAAAGGCTAAAACAGCAAAATGTCTGGTTTTAATATATTTTACATCAGCTTTAGAAAGCTTTTCAAAGTATTTTTTCTTGAAGTTATAAACAACATTTTCACCATTAATTTTGCTTTCACCATTTGAAAGACCTGTTTCACCGTAGTGCATATACGCTTTTACATAGCAACCTGGAAGATAGGTGAATTTCCCATCATTTTCAATAGCTTTGAGCATTAAAAAGAATTCATCACCGAAATCAATATCACCAAATTTGCCGATTTTTTCAATATATTCTTTCTTGAAAATAAGTGTTCCTGTACCAGATAAATGGTGCTTCAGGTGATAACAAATCAAATCATCTTTTTTAGTTGATTTAATGTAATTTCTTTCTCTGTTATCACAGAGCTTCTCATTTTCATTATAAATTTTAATATCAGTTAAACCATAGTCAGCCTGAGTAGAAAGCATATTTTCAATTTGTTTTTCTAAGTTTTCTGGTAAATAAACATCATCGTCATCAAGAAAAGTAATATATTCACCCTTTGATGCGTCAATACCAATATTTCTGGTTTTTGCAGAGCCAAGATTATTTTGGTTTACAATAAGAGTGAGCTTAATTTCAGGGTTTTCATCTTTGAATTGTGAAACAATTGCTTTTACACTGGCGTTTTGTTCTGTGTTTCCGTTATCGTCAACAACAATAATCTCAAAATTCTTAAAAGTCTGCTCTTTGAGAGAATTCAATGCTCTTAAAAGCATTTGGTCATGTTTAAATGTTGCTACAATAACGCTTATCAATGGTTGCATTGAATATCTCCTTTCAAGAATTTTTCTAAAACTTAAAATAATTATATCACAGAACTTCGATTATTACAATTCTTTTATAGACATTTTAATGTTAATCTGTTACAATATAATCATATATTTTGCAAGGAGTTTTTAAAATGAAAAAACTTTATTTTCTAATTGGTAGTCAGGATTTGTATGGTGATGAAACTTTAAAACAAGCACAAAACGATGGTTACGAAATGGCATCTTTTCTTAATGAGAAATTAAGTGACACAGTAGAGGTTTTTCCATTACCTATAATCAGAAACGCTAATGAGGCTTGTGATGCTTGCGCTAAAGTCAACAGCGACAAAGAATGTGTTGGCGTTATTATGTGGATGCACACGTTTTCACCTGCAAAAATGTGGATAAGAGCATTGCAGAGCTTGCAAAAACCAATGCTTCATTTACATACGCAATATAATGAAAAATTACCATATTCAAGTATTGATATGGACTTTATGAATCTTAATCAATCTGCCCATGGTGACAGAGAATTCGGTTTTATCTGCACACGTCTTAATATTAATCGTGAAGTAGTTGTAGGGTACTATAAAAATGAAAGCGTAATTGAAAAAATAAAAGCATTTGCAAGTGTAGCTAAGACTATTGATTTTTCAAAGGGTATGCGTGTTGCGATGTTTGGTAACAATATGCGTGATGTTGCAGTTACTGATGGCGACAGAGTAGAAAGTGAAATTCATTTTGGCTGGAACGTTAATTACTACGGAATTGGTGATTTAGTCGATATTATAAACAATGTTACTGATGCTGAGACGGATGCTAAACTCAATGAGTATAACTCATTATATACAATGGATACTGACAATATTGATTCGGTAAAAGAACAAGCTAAATATGAAGTTGCACTCCAAAAATTCCTTGAGAAAAATAATATAAGTGCGTTTACAGATACCTTTGAAGATTTACACGGTCTCAAGCAATTACCGGGACTTGCAGTTCAGAATATTATGAAAGATGGTATTGGTTTCGGTCCTGAGGGCGATTATAAAACCTCTGCTTTAGGGGCTGTGCTCTCAAAGATGGCAGAGGGCAGAAACGGTGCAACAGGATTTACAGAAGACTATACCTACGATTTGACAGATGGTGAAGAGTTAGAGCTTGCTTCTCATATGCTAGAGGTTTCACCAGTGTTTGCAGAAACAAAACCAAAAATTCAAGTTCATCCGCTTTCAATTGGTGGCAAAGAAGCACCAGCAAGACTTGTGTTTGATGGTGTGAAGGGTGAGGGTATTGCGGTTTCTTTAGTTGATATGGGTAATCGTTTCAGACTTATCTGTGCAAAAATTGAACTCGTAAATCAACCAGAAGAAATGCCAAAATTACCAGTAGCAAGACTTATGTGGAAATTAAAGCCGGACTTTAAAACAGGTGCTGCTGCTTGGATTTATGCTGGTGGTGCTCATCACGCTGTTGTTTCAACTTGTCTTACAGTTGATGATATAAGACTTTTTGCAAAATTTACAGACACTGAACTTGTTGTAATTGATGAAAATACAGATTTGGTAACATTTGAACAGAATTTAAAGCTTCTTAATATGTTATCGAAATAAGGTGACTAAAAATGCTAGAAAAATTAAAAAAACAGGTCTATGAAGCAAATATGCTTTTACCGAAATATAATCTCGTTACATTTACCTGGGGTAATGTTTCAGCAATAGATAGAGAAAAAAATCTTGTGGTTATAAAACCATCTGGTGTTGAATATGACACTATGAAGCCTGAGGATATGGTTGTTGTTGATTTAGAAACAGGCAAGGTTGTAGAGGGCGATAAAAACCCATCAAGTGATACACCAACTCATTTGGTGCTTTACAGAAGCTTTAAAAATATTGGTGGCATTGTTCACACTCATAGCAGAATGGCAACATCATTTGCACAAGCTGGTAGGGGAATTATGCCACTGGGCACAACACATTCAGATTATTTTTATGGTGAAATTCCTTGCACAAGAGAAATGACAGGAAGTGAAATAAAAGGCGAATATGAAGCAGAAACAGGCAACGTAATTGTTGAAACATTTAATAATAGAGATATTAACCCTGACGATATTCCTGGCGTTCTTGTGAAAAATCACGGTCCATTCTCTTGGGGTACAGATTGTTTTAATGCAGTGCATAACGCAGTTGTGTTAGAAGAAGTAGCAAATATGAATTTTAATACACTTCTTATTAACCCTGATGTTGCAAGAATAAATCAGAATTTACTCAATAAGCATTATTTGAGAAAACATGGGGCTAATGCTTATTATGGGCAGAAATAAACAAACAGGTGCTGATTTTCAGCACCTGTTTGTTTTTAAAGGCTATTCAAAATTTTCAAAACTGTAAGTAATTCGTGGTCTTTAACCTTTTCAACATCCTTGTCGTTAATAACACAATCAAGGAAGTATTTAATTTCATTTGCATAAGCATCGCTTTTTGGTAAGTTGATGTCACCAGTATCACCCTCGGCATTTTCTGAAAGGTCTATTTTACCATCTCTTAAATAAATCATCATTTTACCATTTTCATTTGAAACTAAAGCATCTTCAAACTGGAAACGGAATTCAGCTGTGAAAGGGTAGCTTGTAGCATACCATGAAGCTTCTGAATTAATTGAGAATTCACCAAAGTCATAAGTAACACTTATAAAATCCTGGTCTGGTCTTTTAGAACGGAATTGGTGAGCAACCTTTTTTGGAGCACCAAAAGCATAAACCATAAAGTCGAGGTCGTGAATGTGTAAATCGAAAGGTGTAAGACCGCTTCTTTTTTCATCCATCATCCAACCGTCCCAGCTCCATTTTGGGTAGCAACCAAGTCTTGTCATTGTACCAGAAAGAAGCTTACCATATTTCTGTGTATCAAAAATTTCTTTTAATAATTCATATTCAGGCCAGAATCTCAAAACCTGAGCAATCATAAATTTAACATTATTCTTTTTAGCAGTAGAGTAAACTCTCTCAATATCTTCTTCTTTCAATGAAATTGGTTTTTCGCAAATAACATTAATACCTTTTTCCATCGCCATAATTGCGTAATCAGCGTGAAGATATGTAGGGAGACAAATATCGAGTATATCAAGCTCTTCTTTTTCTAACATCTCTTTAAAATCATTATAATGACGTTTAGTAGGGTATTGGTCTAAACGTTCTTGTCTTATATCGCAAAGAGCAACTAATTCTACTTCTTTTAATTCTTCCCAAGCAGGAATATGTGCACCGCTGATGCCACCAACACCAACAACACCAACTTTTAACATAATAAACACTCCATTCAATAAAATTGGTACAATCATTAATACGATTGTACCAATTTGTTATTTATTTATCTTGCATTAATTTCAGCCTTGAGCTCTTCAAGACCATACATAAGGGATGATGCAACATGCTGACCAAGAGAAATAAGCTCATGGTAGTGATTTGCTGGGTCACCCATTGTGTAGTCGTTATCAGGAACAACATAACCAATAGCGTCGTTCATAATGCCTAAACATTTAATATTGCTATTATTGAAAATGTCGCAAACAATAGGAGCTTCAAAAGATGTGCCATTAACACCATTATCTACAGAAGAACCACCAACAATGAGGTCCTGACAGATTTCACCAGGAAGCATAACAGCCTGGAACTTGCTACCTAATTCAAGATAACCAATTTCTGTGAATGTTGAGTAAACTGTTTTGCCATGTTCATTTGTACTTACAAGAACATCGTAGTTAGCCATGTTAAGTTTACCAACAGCCTGAATTAAATCGTTTGAAACAGGCACTTCTACACGTTTAAGAGCTAAGTTGAGGTAAGGCTCAACCTCTGTTTCTTTAACAGGCTCCCAAGGAAGAATAGAAGAAATAACCTGGAATTCGTTGCCATCAACATCATATTGTGTTGAGTAGTAATATTTTTTATACCAAAGAGTATAAGGACCAGCTTTTTCACCAACTTCGCCCATGCCATATAAAGCGATTTCATCCTCACAGTTAAGAAGTGGGTCAGCTTGAATTTCTTCTTCTGTAAGGGTTAAAGCAAGAGCAAGTCTTGCAATTTCGTGACCATATCTTACAGATTCGTGATATCTCTTAGGAGTATCAACACCGTCACCAGTGATACCACGGCTCATATAAATACCTGCAATAGCACCGTTAAAGAACATAAAGTTATAACCTGCTTTGTCAAGTAATTCACCTGTGTAGTAAACGTAGTCACCAGTAATTTCTCTACCTGAGTTTGAAGATGTAGGAAGACCTGCAACGTCTGGATGAGCAGCAATGCTGATAATCATTGTAGGACGGAAATTTTTGTCATCAGGAGTGAAAATAAATCTTGAAAGGTCAGACATTATAGTGTCAGAAGTAGGTCTGTTTTTATTGTTGAAGTATTCTTCACCAATATCCTTCTGAGCGTATGTAAGAGTACCAGGTCTCATATCCTTATATGCATCAATCAAAGCTTCAGCAACTCTGTCTTTAAGGAATTCCATATACTTAGGGTTAGTACCTTGCTGTAATTCTTCGTCGGAACCAGTACCACTGTTAACACCGTTCTGAAGGAGTTTAACTAAATTGTTTGTCCAGAGACCTTCAGTGTCAATACAGCTGTGACAGTGAGTTGAAGCAATGTTTATAGAAACGATGTTGTTTGCTTTAGCGAAATCTTTAAGTAATTCACGAATGTCACGGATATCGCCATTTGTGATACCGATACAGTCGATAGTACCAAAGAGAACTGTTTCACCATTAGCGCCATCTTTAAGAGCAATACATCTGACTTTCATATCGTCAATAACGCCTTCAACAACGTTTGTGAATGCATTTTCAGGAGCGATATAACCACCGATGTAGTATTCACCATTAGTAACATCCTCTGGAATAAGGCTCTTGTTAGAGTAGCCTAAGTACCACTTTGCGTTTGCGTCAGGTGCAGTGTTGAATTTACCGGTTGTACCAGCATAGAAGTTATCACCTTTAATGGTGTTTTCATTCCTGTCAACAAAGCCAGGTCCATTAGGGAAGAGACCTGAGAACCAGTCAAACACAATTCTCAAAAGTGTGTCAAGAAAGCTTGTTAAAATGTTACCAGAACCAGCATCAAGTGTCATTGGTGCAGTAACTGAAGCTGCACTTGCTGTAACTGCGCCTACACTTGAAAAGAGGAGTGTAAGAGCGAGAACCACAGCGAGCAATTTTGTCATTTTGCGTGATTTCATAAATTTATCTCCTTTGCGTTGGAAATGATTGTGCAATTAAACATACTAACACAATCTTACTAGAGTATTATACAAATTTTGGAGCATTCTTTCAATGTTTATTATAGCTAAATTATAAGTGTCAACTTTTGCTATTTTTAACAAAAAGTATTGTATTATATATTATAGAATATTTTTAACGCATTTTTATTGACATTTCGTCAGAAATTGTGTAGAATATCTTTAATTATGATGACTCATTGTGTTTTGAAAGGGGTTATGCTTTTTATGAAAAAAGAAAAAATCAAAAAAGAAAAGGCACCTAAAGTAAAAAAAGAAAAAAAGGTTAAGGAGAAAAAAGTTCAGTCTCCTGAAGAAAGAGCACAGTTCGAGGCAGCTGTTAAAGGCTTTACTTCTTCTGGCGTATTTAAAGCACTTGTTGTTATGTTTGTTTGCAGTCTTGTGTTTACAATGTTCTCTTCCAGTATTTTGAGACTTACTGCAATTCCCGGTGCATTAAGAGCAAGAGCTTCGCAGATTCAGCAGAACAATAATGCTCAGAATAATCAAAATAACATAATTGATAATATTGTGGATGCTTTTGTTCCTGAAACAACTTCTGCAAGCATTGATGTTCAGGGCACAACAGCACCTGAAACAACAAAAGCCCCAGAAACTACCAAGGCTCCAGATACAACAAAAGCACCTGATACAACAAAAGCTCCAGAAACAACAAAAGCACCTGACACTACTAAGGCGCCAGAAACTACTAAGCCAACTACAACAGAACCTTTAACAGACTCAAAAGAGATGATTAAAGAGAAAAAAGCTGTTTTAAAAACATACAAAAATGTTGTTAACACTGCAAATACTGTAAAACCTGGTTTTACTAAGGTTCAATACAGAACAATGGAAAAGGATAAAAATGCAGAATTAGTTTTAGGTAGTGTTGAAAAGAATTATCCTGGTTATTTTATTAGTCAGGCAGATGCAGAGGCTGCACCAATTGTTTCACCAAAGCTTTCTGATATGACACTTTTCTTGATTGAAAATGAAAATCTTGCTTGTCTCCTTGAAGAAAAAAATGCTTCTGAGGCAATAAGAAGAGTAGAAAAAGAAAAACAGAGTGATGGTTCAACAAAGATTACAATTGTTCTCCGTAATGAAGAAAATCCTGCATTAACTCCAGCAGATGAAAGCAAACCTTTGAGTTACACAAGTTCAATGTTCCCAGTTGTTGATAAAGAAGATATCAAACAAAAACTCGTTGCTCGTCAGAGTGGCTTTACAGATATTAAAGATGTTAATCTTTTATATCATGATTGCACATTAGAAATAACATATATGCCGAAAACCGGAAAAGTTGTTTCAGTAACACAAACTACACAGTACGATTGTATTGTTACATACGATATAGTTATTCCTTTGATTGGTATAGGAATTGCTCAGGGTCAACAGGGTGTAGGTACTGTTACAGATACTGCAGTTTATACTGAGTTTATCTATTGATTTTATTGTAGAAAAGAGTGGGTTTTGCCCACTCTTTTTTTGTTGTTTTTGATAATATTTTTATTGTATTTTTATGCACTAATTTGTTGATAAAAATGTTTTTATATGTTATAATACAATAATTAAATTGGCGAGGTGTGGGTTATGACAAGACACGAAGCAAGAGAACAGGCGTTTGCAGTGATTTTTGAAAAAAGTTTTAACGAAACTGCTACTTTTCAGGAGATTATAGAAAACGCAGAAGAATGTGGTTTGGTAAAGGTAAATGGCTTTGCTTCTACACTTTTAAAAGCAGTTGAAGAAAATACTATTAGAATTGATGAAGTTATTACAGAAAATTTAGTTGGTTGGACTTTGCAACGTCTTCCTAAGGTTTCACTTGCAGTTTTACGCCTTGCAGTTGGCGAAATCTTGTTTAATGAAGATGTTCCGACAAATGTAAGTGTGAATGAAGCTGTTGAAATTGCAAAAACTTACGGCACTCCAGAAGATGCTTCATATATAAACGGCGTGTTATCCGCGATTGTAAAAAAGTTAAATAAATGAGCTTGTTTTTAGGTATTGATACGAGTAACTACACCACTTCTGTGGCAGTAATAGCTTCTGATGGTAGGGTTATTCAGAAAAAACGCTTGTTACCAGTTAAGGCTGGCGAAAGAGGAATAAGGCAAAGCGATGCAGTTTTTCATCATACTAAAGCGTATCCAGAGCTTTTAGAAGATTTAATGAAAGCTGTAAGTGAACCGATTTCTGCTGTTGGTGTCTCAATTTCACCAACTACAGAAGAAGGCTCTTATATGCCGTGCTTTTTAGTTGGTGAGAGTGTTGCTACTGCACTTTCAAGTGCATTGAATGTTCCACTTTTTAAATTTTCACATCAACAGGGTCATATTGCTGCGGCTTTGTATTCGGCAAATAAAACTGAGCTTTTTAGTGGAAAATTTATTGCATTTCATATTTCTGGTGGTACTACAGACGCAGTTCTTTGTGAATGTGGCAATAATACCATGAAAATTACACCTGTTGCTTCTTCAAACGATTTAAAAGCTGGTCAGGCTGTTGATAGAATTGGTGTTAAAATGGGGCTGTTATTTCCATGTGGTAAAGAATTGGAAAAACTAGCATTAAAAAGTGAAAAAATATACAAAAATAGAATTAAGCTTTATGATGGCGATTGCTCTCTTTCAGGGCTTGAAAATAAATGCTTAAAAATGCTCCAGAGTGGAGAAAGTAACGAAGATACAGCAAAATTTCTTTTAAGCTATATTGCAGATACACTTTCAGAAATGGTAAAAGATATTTTTGAGAAATATGGCGAATTACCACTGGTTTTTGCTGGTGGGGTAATGTCCAATTCCATTATTAGAGAAATTATTACTTCTCGCTTTAATGCAAGCTTTGCAGAGCCTGAGTTTTCTTGCGATAATGCAGCAGGAATAGCTCTCCTTGCAAAACAAAATTATGAACAAAGTAGGTAAGTGAATGTATTCCGTTTCACCAACTGTGTATTCAGTAACTGAGTTAAACAATTACGTAAAAAGAATATTAGAAATGGACGAAAACTTAAAAAACGTCTTTGTAACTGGTGAAATTTCTAATTTTAAAAATCATTACAGTGGTCACATGTATATGACTATAAAAGACGAGGGTGGAGCGATAAAAGCAGTTATGTTTTCGTCTTATGCTTCGCGACTTAAATTTGTTCCTGAAAACGGAATGAAAGTTATAATTTTCGGTAGCGTGTCGCTTTACAACAAAGATGGTTCTTATCAGCTTTATATTACTGATATGCAACCAGATGGTTTAGGTGCGTTGAATTTAGCGTATGAACAGCTAAAAGAAAGGCTTCAGAATGAGGGGCTTTTCAATTTGGAATTCAAAAAGCCTATACCCAAATTTCCCAAAAAGATTGGTGTTATGACTGCACCAGATGGTGCGGCTGTCCGTGATATTTTTTCTGTTTTAAAAAGACGTTATCCGGTAGCAGAAATTGTTTTTTCTCCAGTTGCAGTTCAGGGGGCTTCTGCGGCACCAGAAATTGCAAAAGCTATAAATCTTTTTAATGAGCAAAAAGCTGCTGATGTTTTAATAGTCGGCAGAGGTGGGGGCTCTTTAGAGGATTTATGGGCATTTAATGAAGAAGTTGTTGCACGTGCTATATTTCAGTCAGAAATACCTGTTATTTCAGCAGTTGGTCACGAAACGGATTTTACTATAGCCGATTTTGTTGCTGATTTGAGAGCGCCAACTCCATCTGCAGCAGCAGAACTTGCAGTGCCGGATATTTTTGAACTAAAATCCGATTTATTGGGATTAAAACAACATTTGTCAGTTTTAATGAGAAATATGATTGTAGCTGAGAAAGAAAAGGTCGAAAATTTCCAAAAACAAATAACGATTTTAAGTCCCTCAAATAAAATTAAAAATTCACGTCAGGAGCTTTCAAACCTTTATGAGAAAGCAGTTAATTCTGTGACTTTAAAAATGAATGAAGAAAAAGCAAAAATTTCATTGCTGTCAAGCAAACTGAATGTTTTAAGCCCTTTAAATGTTTTGTCACGTGGATATTCAATCACTTATAATAATGATTCTCCTATAAAGAGCGTGAATGACGTAAAAACAGGCGATAATATTAAAGTAAGAGTTACAGACGGCGAGTTTTTCGCAGAGGTGAAAGGTAGTTAAAATGGAACAGAATTACGAAGTTTTAATAAAAAGATTAGAAGAAATAACTGCACTTCTTGAAGATGGTAAACTTTCAATAGATGAAAGCTTGAAGTTATTTTCAGAAGCAACGTCAATAATTGGTGATTGTACAAAATTTTTGGACTCTGCAGAGCAAAAAATAACAACACTTATCAAAGGTGAATGATATGAACAGTAAAATTCAGGATTATTCTTCGCTTATAGAAGAAAAGCTTTATAAATATTTTGAAGTTTGTCTTCCAG
Source organism: uncultured Clostridia bacterium (assembly GCA_937916395.1). GTDB lineage: Bacteria > Bacillota > Clostridia > Oscillospirales > Acutalibacteraceae > DTU089. The sequence continues at coordinate 19,764 of CALFTN010000087.1, forward strand.
AGTATAAAATTCTTTTTGACTCAATGGAATACAGCGTGAAAAATGGTGGCAAAAGAGTAAGACCACTTTTAACCCTTCTTTTTTACAACGCTTGTGGCAAAGAAGATGTTTTGAAAGCGATACCTATGGCAGAAGCGGTTGAGTTTATTCATACGTATTCATTAATTCACGATGATTTGCCTTGTATGGATAACGACGACTTCCGTAGAGGTAAACCATCAAACCACAAGGTTTATGGCGAAGCAATTGCACTTTTGGCTGGCGATGGCTTGTTAACGGCTGCATTTGAAAGAATTTCAAACTGGTCACTTGCAGGTCTTTATTCACCTGAAATTGCAGTTAAAGCTATTAGTGAACTTTCAGTTTATGCAGGCGCACGTGGTATGATTGGTGGTCAGATTATTGATATTGGAAATGAAAATAATCCTGATGCCGATTTTGAGAATCTTAAGCTTATGGATAGCCTCAAAACAGGTTGTCTCATTTCTGTTGCCTGTGCATTAGGTTGTATTGCTGCAGGGGCTTCTGATGAATTAGTTGATGCTGCAAAAATCTTTGGAGAAAAATTAGGTCTTGCATTTCAGATAAAAGATGATATTTTGGATGTTACAAGTTCGCTTGAAAAGCTTGGCAAAATGACAGGTAGCGATAAAGAAAATAATAAATCAACTTATGTAACACTTTTAGGTGTTGAAAAGTGTGAAGAATTAGTAAAACAGCTTACAGATGAAGCGTTAAATGCTTTAGATGTATTTCCGGAAAATGAAGCAATAAAAGAATACGCAAACTATCTTGCAAACAGAGAGTATTGATTTTTATGAAGCATGAATTGTTAGAGAAAATTAAATCTCCACAAGATGTAAAAAATCTTGAAGAAGCACAGCTTCCTCAGCTTGCTGAGGAGGTAAGAGATGTTATTGTTTCAACTGTTTCAAAAAATGGTGGTCACCTTGCTTCAAATCTTGGTGCCGTTGAGCTTACAATAGCACTCCACAGAGTTTTTAATTCTCCACAGGATAAAATTATATGGGATGTTGGTCATCAGGTTTATACTCACAAACTTTTAACTGGCAGATACGAGGATTTTAAAACACTTCGTCAGAAGGATGGTCTCTCAGGGTTTTCCAGACCTAATGAGAGTGAACACGATATAGTTTTCAGTGGTCACAGTAGTGTGTCTATTTCTACTGCTATGGGTATTGCAGCTGCAAATAAAGTTAATGGTAAAAAAGATTGTGCTATTGCTGTTTTAGGCGATGGTGCTCTTACTGGTGGTCTTGTTTATGAAGCGCTTAATAATACTCGTGCTTTAAAAGATACTAAGCTTATCATAATTCTTAACGATAATGGTATGTCTATTTCTAAAAACGTGGGTAACATGGCGAAAAGACTTGCTGTTATGCGTTCAACAAAAGAGTATTTTCAAATTAAATCATTAGCAGAAAGAATTATTTCTAAAATTCCGTTTATTGGTGTAAAGTTGGCGGATAAAATTCTTAAAACTAAAACAGATATAAAAAATATTATTTATGGAAGTAATCTTTTTGAGGATTTAGGTGTTCGCTATATGGGTCCTATTGATGGTCATAATATTGACCATTTATGCGAGGCACTTGAAGGTGCTAAAAATCTTAATCATCCAGTGCTTCTTCATATCAACACAATAAAAGGTAAGGGTTATATTCCAGCAGAAGAAAATCCAACTGATTATCATGGTGTTGCACCATTTGTTATTGAAAAAGGATTAGAAAAATCATCAAATGATAATTTTTCAGAAGAATTCGGTAGCTTTCTTTATAATCAGGCGGCAAAGGATAAGCGCATTTGTGCAATTACTGCTGCTATGTCTTTAGGTACAGGTCTTCAGAAATTTTCAGAAGAATATAAAGATAGATTTTTTGATGTAGGTATAGCAGAAGAACACGCTGTACCTTATGCATTGGGACTTTCTAAAAATGGTATGGTTCCGGTTTTTGTTGTTTACTCAACGTTTTTGCAGAGATGCTATGACCAGATTATGCACGACTTCGCTTTGCAACAAGGCAGAATGATTATTGCAGTTGACCGTGCTGGTATAGTTGGCGATGATGGTGAAACGCATAATGGTATTTATGATGCCGCTATGTTCAACGGTGTTCCTAATATTCTTGTTTATTCACCGTCATATTACAGTGAATTAAAGAAAGATTTTGTTTCAGCACTTTATCATTCGACAACTCCTGTTGTTGTCAGATACCCAAGGGGCAGTGAGCCTTATTGCCCTGAGGATTTCACTGTTACTGGTAACGCTTACGATATTTATGGTGATACAGATGCCGAATATGCCCTTGTAACTTATGGCAGAATTTTTGGCGAAGCTGCAAAAGCATATAAAGAGTTAAAATCAAGGGGCATAAGCATTAAAATAATTAAACTTAATGAAATTATTCCGATTTCTACTACAGTTTATGAGGAATTAGAAAATGTAAAGAAGGTTTACTTCTTTGAAGAGGGCGTAAAAAATGGTGGTATCGGTGAAACATTCGGTAGTTATATACTTGAGAATGGTTTAGCACCACGCTTTAAGTTGGTTGCTTTTCCTGACTGCTTTGTAAAACAAGGTAAAGTAAATGAGATTTTACACGAGTATCTTCTTGATTGTGATGGAATGTGTAATGTTATTCTGAAAGACTTTGGAAGGGTCAATGAAAATGAGTGATAAAAAGGTAAGACTTGATTTATATCTCGCCCAAAAAGGCTTTACCGAAAGCAGAGAAAAAGCAAAAGCTTTGATTATGTCGGGTATTGTTTATGTTAATGACCAAAAAGAGTTAAAGGCTGGTCGTGATGTAAAATCAGATGACATAGTTGAGGTTCGTGGTAGCACGCTCAGATATGTTAGCCGTGGTGGGCTTAAATTAGAAAAGGCTATGCAGGAGTTTCCAATAGATTTAAAAGACTGTACTTGTATGGATATAGGTGCTTCAACAGGTGGATTTACTGATTGTATGCTCCAGAATGGTGCAAAAAAAGTTTATTCCATTGATGTTGGCTATGGTCAGCTTGCATGGAAATTAAGAAGTGATGAACGTGTTGTGAATATGGAAAGAACCAATTTCCGTTATGTAACTCACAATGAAATACCAGAAGAAATTGATTTTGCTTCTGTTGATGTTTCGTTTATTTCTCTTAAAATTATTTTACCGGTTATGTATGAGCTTTTGAAGGATGATGGCGAAGCAGTTTGCCTTATAAAACCACAGTTTGAAGCTGGCAGAGAGAAAGTCGGCAAAAAAGGTGTGGTAAGAGATATAAATGTTCACATAGAGGTTATAGAGAATATTGTTGCTTTTGCTTCTCAACAAAAATTCAAGGTTTCAGGGCTTTCATTTTCACCAGTAAAAGGTCCTGAGGGTAATATTGAGTATTTGATTTACTTAAAGAAAATCAGCGAAGTTACTGATTGTCAGGAATATATTGAATATGCAAAAGAACTTGCAAAATTATCTCACGACGAGCTGGATAAAAAGGGGGAGTAATATGAAATTTGCACTAATCCCTAATATGACAAGGCAGAATGCCCCCGATGTAACAAAGCAAGTTTTAAAAGAACTCGAAAATCTTAAAGCATCAGTTTTTTTGAATAACGAGTTTTCTGCCGTTTTCGGTGAAGACGAGTATATAACTTATTGCGATGTTGAAACAGCTGTTGCTGAGAGTGATGTTGTTATTACAGTTGGTGGCGATGGTACATTCATTAAATCTGCAAAACTTTCAGCTGAGAAAAACAAACCACTTTTGTGTATTAACGCAGGAAAGCTTGCATATTTAGCAGGGCTTGAAAGTACAGAACTTACACTTTTAAAAGATGTCGTAGAGGGTAAATTTAAAACAGAAAAACGAATGATGATGAAAGCCTCAATTATTGACAAAAGTAGCGAAATAATATATCATTCAAATTGCCTTAACGACGCCGTTGTTTCAAGGTGTGGTAATATACGAATTATGAATTTGTCTATAGATTGCAATGGTTCACATTTAATGGATTATTCAGCCGATGGTGTTATAGTTTCAACACCTACTGGTTCCACAGCTTATTCGTTTTCTGCAGGTGGTCCGGTTATAGAGCCACAAATTGACAGTATGCTTATAACTCCGGTTTGTTGTCACTCTTTTTTTTCTCGTTCAGTTGTTTTAAGGCCTGATTCTGTTTTAGAAGTAAGTCACGATAACTCAGGCGAAGCAATGCTTTCTTGTGATGGTGAAGAGCCGGTTTTGGTACCGACAGATGCAGTTGTAAGAATAGAGATTTCTGAGAAAAAAGCTGAGTTTGTAAAAGTTAAAAGCGATACATTTATCGATATATTAAATAAAAAAATGACAAAATAATTCTTTTTGGAAGGATGTTAATAGTGAAAAAGACAAGACATAAATTAATTCTTGATTTAATTGAACAACAAGATGTTGCAACTCAGGACGAGCTTTTAGAGTTGTTACTCGAAAGAGGCTATAGTGTTACTCAGGCAACAGTCTCACGTGACGTGAAAGAATTAAGACTTTTAAAAACATTAGGTCCTAATGGCGTCTATCGTTATGCTGTTGAAACAAATAATGCCAATAATTACACAGATATGTTTAATGCTCTTTTCTCTGGCTCTTTACTTAAAGTAGATTATGCAGGTAATATCTGTGTTATTAAGTGTATCCCAGGTCTTGCACAGGCTGCTTGTGCTGCTATTGACTCAATGAATGTTACTGAGGTTGTAGGTACTATTGCAGGTGACGATACAATCTTTATGCTTTGCAGAACAACTGATGAAGCGCAAGGTGTTGCAGCGGCACTTAAAAGAATGATTAAAAACTGATAAATAGAAACTAAGGAGAACAGTTATGCTTTCTGTTTTAAAAATCAGAAACATTGCTATAATAGAAAACGCAGAAATCGAGTATTCAAAAGGATTTAATGTGCTTACAGGTGAAACTGGTGCAGGTAAATCTATAATACTCGATTCAATTAACGCTGTGCTTGGTTTTCGTACTTCTCGTGAACTTATCAGAACGGGAGAAACGGAAGCTGAAGTTACGGCGCTGTTTTCATTTGTAGGTGAAAAGACAAATATTAAATTAAAAGAGCTTGGTCTGCCACAAAATGACGATAACACTCTTTTAATCACAAGAACAATAACTCAGGATAAAAATATCTGTAGAGTGAACAATTCACTTACATCTGTTTCTGCTTTGAGGGAAATAGGTAATACACTTATAAGTATTCACGGTCAGCAGGATAATCGTGAGCTTTTGGACAGCGAAACACATATTGGTTATTTAGATGCTGTTGCTGAAAATGCTGGACTTCTTGAAGAATATAAAGCTACATATTCTGAACTGTGTGAAATTAATTCTCAGATTAAATCACTTATGTCAGACGAAGCTGAAAAGGCTCGTATGATTGATATATTATCCTTTCAGATTGATGAGTTAACAAAAGCAGAAATTACTGTAGGTGAGTGGGAAGAGCTCAAATCTAAACGAACAGAAATACAAAACATTGAAAAAATAAGCGAAGGTTTTAAAATGGCAGAAAGTGCACTTTCTGGTGGCGATGGTTTTACAGGTGCAGTAGAACTTGTTTCTGGTGCAGGTAAAGCACTTTCACAAGTTTCTTCATTTTCAAAAACAGCAGAAGAATTATCAACTAAACTAAATGATATTTATTACGAATTGAGTGATATTGCTGATAATTTACGCTTTAATGATGGTATGGGTGAATACACCAGAAATGACCTTGAATTAATAGAAGAAAGATTAGATTTACTTTATAGATTAAGCAAAAAATATGGTGCGACTGAAGAAGAAATGCTTGAGTTTTTAAGTAACGCAGAAGAAAAATTAAACTCACTCACTTCTTCAGAAGAAAATTTAGAAGCGTTAAAAGAAAAACGCGAAGAGGTTTTATTAACGGCACAGAAACAAGCAGAAAAATTGTCACTCTGTCGTAAAGAAACCGCAAAAAAATTCGAAGAAAATGTAATGGAAGAATTACGCTTCTTAGATATGCCAAGTGTAGAGTTTAAGGTGGAATTCAGTGAGGTTGAGCTTTGCGAAAATGGTATTGATTCAATTGAATTTTTGATAAGTGCAAATATCGGTGAACCGCCAAAGCCAATAGCAAAAATCGCAAGTGGTGGTGAGCTTTCAAGAATTATGCTGGCTCTTAAAAATGTGCTTTCAGATAAAGACCAGATTGGCACAATGATATTTGACGAGGTTGACACAGGTGTAAGTGGTCGTGCTGCTACAAAAGTAGCACAAAAATTAAAACAAGTTTCAAGTGGCAGACAGGTTATTTGTGTTACTCATTTAGCTCAATTAGCAGTTTTAGCTGATAATCATTATTTAATTGAAAAATCTGCAAAGGATGGTAAAACATACACAAATGTTACACCACTTGATTTTGACGGTAGAAAATACGAAATTGCCAGAATTACTGGTGGTGGTGAAATAACAGAAACACAGCTTAAAAATGCAGAAGAAATGCTTTCTATGCAATAAAAAAGGTGATATATTATGAAATTAGGTGCTTGTTTAGGTTGGGGCGATTTCAGTAAATATGAATTTGCAAAACAATGTGGTCTGGATTTTGGGGAAACAGATTTTACAGATGTTGCTCAGGCTAGTGAAGAAGAATTTAACGAGTTTTGTGAAAATATAAAGAAGCTTAAATTTCCTGTACTTGCTGCCAACCATTTTTTACCTGGTCATTTAAAGCTTGTTGGCGAAAATGTAGATAAAAAGGCGTTAGCTGAATTTTTAGAAAAAGGCTTTGAAAGAGCCAGTAAAATCGGAATTCAATCAGTTGTTTTCGGTAGTGGTGCTGCAAGAAGCTTTGACGAAAATTATACCTTGAAAAAGGCTTCTGAAGATATGGTGACTTTCTTGAAAGAAATCGTTTCTCCAATAGCTTCTAAATATGATGTTAATGTTGTTATTGAGCCACTCAGTATAGGTGAAACCTCAATGATTCATACAGTAAAAGATGGTGTTGATTTTGCAGAAAAGGCAGGCTTTGACCATGTTTATGGTCTTGCAGACTTATTCCACGTTTGTAATAATAAAGACGATATTGATGGAATAGGTGACTTTGTAGGTAAAATTAAGCATGCTCATATTGCAGAACCTGAAACCCGCATTTTCCCTAATAAAAATGCAGATGAAAGTGTTAATGATATTTACAAAAGATTTATTAACGCCTTAAATAAAGCAAATTGTAAAACCTTAACTATTGAAGCGAGAACAGATGATTTTTGTAAAGACTTGGTTGAAGCGATTGAAGTGCTTAGAGCTATAGAAAAACAGGATGTGTAAGTTCACATCCTGTTTTTCTATAGTTTTTTAACTCCCGTCAAATCAAAGCTCGGCGTATATTCTTCTTTAGCTGAAGAGAGTTCTTGCACAAAACCATCTTCAATACCTGAGTCATATAAATATTCTGCAATTTCGTCATATTCTTTTTGTGTCAATCTTCTGTGAAGCTCGTCTTTTTTACATTCACCATTTGGTGTGAATTGGCTCATAAGGCTAAAAAGAATATCGCCATCATTGAAGTTTTCGGTTACCCAGTCAATAACTCTTTTTGAATTCTCAAGCTGACCTGGCAAAACAAGATGGCGAATTATAACGCCACTTTGCATTATACCATTTTCATCAATTTTATATTTGCCGACTTGGCTGAACATTTCTTTGATTGCTTTCGTAGCAGTTTCAAAATAATTTTTTGCACCAGAATACTTAAAAGCCAGGCTGTTGTCAGCATATTTTAAATCAGGGATAAATATATTGATTTTGCCGTCAAGTTTTTTTAGCGACTCAATATTTTCATAGCCACCACAGTTGTAAACTACAGGAACACTTAAAGGCTCGTCGAGTGATTTTAAAATTGCATCTAAAAAGTGAGTTGGGGTTACAAGATTGATGTTGTTAACACCTTGTGAAATAAGCTCTTTATATATTTCTTTAAGCCTCTCCACAGAAACAGTTTCACCAAATTGCTTTCTGCTTATTTCTTTGTTCTGGCAAAATTCGCATTTTAAGTTGCAACCACTGAAAAAAACAGTTCCACTGCCTTTACCAGAGCTTATAGGCGGTTCTTCCCATAAGTGAACAGATGCTCTTGCAATTTTTGGTTCTAAACCCATGTTACAATAGCCTTTTTCTTTAGTTCTGTCGATGCCGCAATTTCTTGGGCAATCGTTACAAATATACATAAAATCACCACATTGATTATACTCTTAAATCCATTAAAAAGCAACACGGTAAATTAGTTCAAAAACTTGCATTATAATGTAATATGTGATATAATAAATCAGTTTAAAATGTCATAGTATTGCTTTTTGTTAAAGTTGAGGTGAAATCAGTGGTAATTCTCGGTATAGACCCAGGCTACGCAATAGTTGGTTGTGGTATTGTCAGATATGAAAAAAATGACTTTAAGCTCTTGGGCTATGGTGCTGTTACTACCGATAAGGATATGCCGTTTAACGAACGCCTTAAAAAGATATATGACGACCTTACTGAGCTTTTAGAAAAGTTTAAGCCGGATGCAGTAAGTATTGAAAGACTTTACTTTAATACAAACCAAAAAACTGCGATTGATGTAGCGCAGGCAAGGGGTGTTATTGTTTTAGCAGTGCAAAACAAGGGTATTCCGATTTTTGAATATACACCATTACAAGTAAAACAAAGTATTGTAGGCTACGGCAGAGCAGAAAAAACACAGGTTCAGGAAATGACTAAGATGTTCTTACATTTAGATAAAATTCCAAAGCCTGACGATGCTGCCGATGCTTTAGCGCTTGCTATTTGTCATGGTCACGCTAGTGGCTCACTTATTATGAACGGGAGATTTTAAAAATGTTTTATAGTTTAACAGGTAAAATAATTCATAAGGATGAACAATCAGTTGCTTTGCTGGTTGGTGGTGTAGGCTTTAAATGCTTTACGACACGTTCAACCTTAGCAAAAATTAATGCTTCTGGAAATTCTGAGGAAACACTTTTTACTTATCTTAATGTTCGTGAAGATGCTCTTGATTTGTTCGGTTTTTATTCAAATGAAGAGCTTGACGCTTTTAAAATGCTTTTAGGTGTTTCAGGTGTTGGTCCTAAAGCAGCTCTTGCAATTCTTTCAGAACTCACACCAGACAATTTTGCAGTTGCTGTGGCGTCTGGTGATACAAAGGCAATTACTCAGGCAAACGGTGTAGGTCCAAAACTTGCACAAAGAATTGTTTTAGAGCTTAAAGATAAAATTTCTTCTGTGAGCTTTATTAGTGAAGAAAGCAGTAATATTTCGAGTGCAGTATCACAAGTTGCATCAAAGAGTAATAGTCAGGAAGCTGTTCAGGCATTAACTGCGTTAGGATATACACAAACTGAAGCTTCTGTGGCTATCAGCAAATTAGACCAGTCACTTTCTGTAGAAGACCTTATAAAAGGTGCTCTTAAAAATATGACTTTAAGATTTTAATTTTAAATAAATTAAAGGTGAAAAAATGAACGATTTTTTTATTGCAGATGAGGAAAGAATTATTACCCCTGAGTTTACAGGGAATGATAATGATATTGAAACTTCCTTAAGACCACACGCTCTTGACGAATATGTTGGTCAGGAAAAGGTTAAAGAAAATTTAAAAATTTATATTGAAGCCGCTAAAAAACGTAAAGAGTCTTTAGACCACGTTCTTCTTTATGGTCCTCCAGGTCTTGGTAAAACAACTCTTGCCGGCATCATTGCTAATGAAATGGGTGTTCAGATTCGCGTTACTTCTGGTCCGGCTATCGAGAAGCCAGGTGATTTGGCTGCTCTTTTAACAAGTCTTAATGATGGTGATGTTCTCTTTATCGATGAAATTCATCGTCTTTCAAGAAGTATTGAAGAAGTTCTTTATCCTGCTATGGAAGATTTTGCGTTGGATATAATTATCGGTAAAGGTCCATCTGCACGTTCAATAAGACTAGATTTAAAACGCTTTACATTAATTGGTGCAACAACACGTGCTGGTCAGCTTTCAGCACCAATGCGTGACAGATTTGGTGTTATTTTAAGACTTGAGCTTTATTCACCAGAAGAATTAGCAAGAATAGTAAAACGAAGTGCAAGTATTTTAAATGTAGGGATTGATGACGACGGTGCGTTAGAGGTTGCTTCGCGTTCACGTGGTACACCACGAATTGCAAACCGACTTTTAAAACGTGCACGAGATTACGCCGAGGTTATGGGAGACGGCGTTATATCAGTAGAGAATGCTCAAAATGCTTTAGCACGAATGGAAATTGATGAATTAGGTCTTGACCTTGTAGACAGAAATCTTTTAACAGCAATGATTGAAAACTATAATGGTGGTCCTGTTGGTCTTGAAACAATTTCTGCATTAATCGGCGAAGAATCGGTTACAATAGAAGATGTGTATGAGCCATATTTGATGCAGTTGGGATTTTTAACACGTACACCACGTGGTAGAAAGGTTACACCACTTGGTTACAGACATTTGGGTTTAACACCACCAACAGAAGACGGCGAACAAAGCACATTTAAAAACTATTAATTAAATGGAGTGATTAGTTTGGGTAGATTATTTGGTACAGATGGTGCACGAGGTATTGCAAACTCAGAGCTTACTTGTGAATTAGCAATGGAAATAGGCAGAGCAGCTGCAATGGTTTTAACAAAACAGACTAATAAGAAGCCGAAAGTGCTTATAGGTATGGATACAAGAGCATCTTCCCAGATGTTAGAGTCAGCAATTACAGCAGGTCTTTGTTCTGTTGGTGCGGATGTAATGCTTTTAGGTGAAATTCCTACACCTGCAGTAGCTTATCTTGTAAGGAAATATGAGTATGATGCGGCAGTAATGATTTCTGCGTCACATAACCCTTGCGAATATAACGGAATTAAAATTTTTCAGGGCACAGGTTATAAATTACCAGATGCTTTAGAAGAAGAAATTGAAGCAATTATTTTAGATAAATCACAAGTTCCACCAATAAAGGTTGGTGGCGAAGTGGGTAGGGTAACAAGAGCCAGAACTTCCATTAAAGATTATACAGAATATCTTCTTGATATCGTTGAAACAGATATGGAAGAAAACAATATTTCTGGTTTGTCAGATTTGAAAATTGCAGTTGACTGTGCAAATGGTGCTTCTTCTGTAATTGCACCAAATTTATTTATGAAGCTTTGTCCTAACGCTTTCTTTATTGGTGCTCATCCAAACGGTACAAATATAAATGAAAACTGTGGTTCAACACATCTTGAATTATTGAGTGACTTTGTTGTAAGAAATAATTGCGATGTTGGTCTTGCTTTTGATGGTGATGCTGACAGATTTTTAGCGATAGATGAAAATGGTAACGAGGTTGATGGTGATAAGCTTATTTCAATTTTTGCTAAGCACATGAAGTCAAAGAATAAGCTTAAAAATAATACGGCTGTTGTTACTGTTATGAGTAATATGGGCTTTTTCAAATTCTGTGAAGAAAACGGGATTGCTTGTGAAAAGGCAAAGGTTGGCGACCGTTACGTTCTTGAAAATATGTTAAAGGGTGGTCACAACATCGGTGGTGAACAGTCAGGTCATATTATTTTCTCTGACCATTCAACTACTGGTGATGGTGAACTTTCTGCTTTAAAGCTCCTTTTGGTTATGAAAGAAACAGGTAAAAAGCTTTCAGAGCTTGCAAGTGAAATGAAGGTTTACCCACAGACACTCATCAATGTACGTGTTTCTGATTTTGGTAAAGCACGTTTCCCACATGATAAAGAAATTAAAATAGCTATTGAAAGAGCAGAAAAAGAATTAGGTAACGACGGCAGAGTTCTTGTGCGTGTTTCTGGAACAGAGCCACTTATAAGAGTTATGTTAGAAGGTAATGACGAACAAAAAATTCAGGTTCTTGCAGAAGAACTTGCAGAAGTTATTAAGGAGCGATTACTTTAATGCGTATTACTGACGCTTGGAAAGATTATGAGCTGTTAGATTGTTCTGACGGTGAAAGACTTGAAAGGTGGGGCGATATTATTTTAATTCGCCCTGACCCTCAGGTTATATGGAAAACAGAAAAGAAAAACAATTTGTGGTATGATGCTCACGCAAGATATCACCGTTCTAATACTGGTGGTGGCTCATGGCAGTTTTATAAAAAAATACCTGAGGTGTGGCAGATTAAATTCAACGATTTGGAGTTCAATTTAAAGCCAATGTCTTTTAAGCATACAGGTGTTTTTCCTGAGCAGGCATGTAACTGGGAATTAGTAAGAGATATTATAAATCAAAGTGGAAGAGAAGATGTTAAGGTTCTCAATCTTTTTGCATATACCGGTGCTGCAACTGTTTCTGCTTTAAAGGCTGGTGCTTCTGTAGTTCATGTTGATGCTTCAAAAGGTATGGTTCAATGGGCAAGAGAAAATGCACAGTCTTCTGGCGTAGCAGACAAGCAAGTTCGATGGATTGTTGATGATTGTATGAAATTCGTTGCCCGTGAAATCCGCAGAGAGAAAAAATATGATATTATCATAATGGACCCTCCATCCTATGGCAGAGGGCCAGGTGGTGAAGTGTGGAAGCTAGAAAACGAAGTTTATGGATTTATTGAAATGTGTAAACAAGTTTTGAGTGACGCCCCACTTGCAGTTCTTGTTAATTCATATACAGCAGGTCTTTCTCCAGCAGTAATGAGTTACATATTGAATTCGACTATAGTTAAAGATTTCGGCGGTAAAGCCGAAGCAGATGAAATAGGTTTAAGGGTTTCACAAAACGGACTTATATTACCTTGTGGTTCAACTGCTATCTGGAAGAAATAATATGGAAAAGATTATAGAATTTAAAAATGTTTCTTTTAAATATTCCGAAGAAGATACGGAAGTTATAAATGATTTGTCGATTGACTTTTATTCTGGTCAGTTTACTTGTGTTTTGGGTCATAACGGCTCAGGTAAGTCCACTTTAGCAAAGCTTATGAATGCTATTAACTATCCGTCAAGTGGCAAGGTTATAAGCTTTGGATTTGATACAAGTAATGAAGAAAACGAAATAAAAATAAGACAAAATGTTGGTATGGTTTTCCAGAATCCTGATAACCAGATTGTTGCAACTATCGTTGAAGATGATGTTGCATTCGGTCCTGAAAATTTAGGCGTTCCACGTGAAGAAATAAGAAAAAGGGTAGACGAAGCTTTGAAAATTGTTGATATGTACGATTATCGTCTTCACGAGCCTCACAAATTATCTGGTGGTCAAAAGCAAAGAGTGGCAATAGCGGGTGCTATAGCTATGCAGACAAAGTGCATTGTTCTGGACGAGCCTACTGCAATGCTTGACCCTAAAGGAAGAAAAGAGGTTTTAAATGCTTTAAAACGTCTTAAAGAAGAATTAGGGATGACAATTATTCTTATTACTCACTTTATGGATGAAGCCGTAAATGCTGACAGAGTAGTTGTTATGAATGATGGTGTGGTAGTTTTTGATGGAACACCAGAAGAAGTGTTTAAAAATACAGAAGAATTAAAGAGAATAGGTCTTTCAGTGCCAAAGCCATTGGAATTAGCGTTAGAATTAAAAAAAGAAGGCTACGATTTAGGTACAAAGGTTTTAACAGAAGACTTGTTTTTAGAAGCTTTTAAAAAATTACAATAAGGAATCAATTATTATGTCAATACTTTCAGTGAAAAATTTAAAATATGAATACTCCAAGGGCACTCCTTTTCAAAAAGGTGCTCTTAAAGGCGTGTCTGTTGATTTTGAGTTAGGCGAAATTGTTGGCGTAATTGGTCATACAGGTTCAGGTAAAAGTACACTTTTACAACATCTTAATGGTCTTTTAAAGCCTGAGAGTGGCGAAGTTCTCTTTCAGGATGAAAATATATGGAGTTCTAAGGAAAATGTAAGAAAATGCCGTTTTGGCGTTGGTCTTTGTTTTCAGTATCCTGAACATCAGCTTTTTGAATCAACTGTTTTTGAGGATATTGCATTCGGACCCAAAAATATGGGGCTTTCTGAAAGTGAAATAAAAGAACGTGTTCTTGAATCAATCAAATTTGTTGGTTTAACAGAAGAATACTTAAATAAATCACCATTTGATTTATCCGGTGGTGAAAAGCGTCGCGTTGCAATAGCAGGTGTTATTTCAATGAAACCGAAGGTATTGGTTCTTGATGAGCCAACTGCTGGTCTTGACCCTGTAGGGAAGAATGATTTGCTTAATTTAATAAAGCATTACAATAAAACAACTGGCAGTACCGTTATTTTTGTGTCTCATAATATGGATGATGTTGCTTTGGTTGCTGACAGAGTTTTAGTTCTTTCAGATGGCAATATTGTTATGAGTGGAACTGTAGAGGATGTTTATTCTAAAGGTGATGAGCTTTTGAAATTAGGTCTTGATGTTCCTGAAATAACACGTGTTTTCTTAAAGCTCAAAGAAGAAGGTTATGACGTTCCTACAGATGTTTACACAGTAAACGAAGGTAAGGAAAAATTGATAGAATTTCTTAAAAGGGGGAAGATAAGTGGTTAAAGATATTACAATTGGTCAATATTTCCCAGGAAATTCTTTTTTGCATAAATTAGATGCAAGAGCGAAAATTATTTCTTGCTTTATACTTATAATTTTTATATTTATATGCCAGAATTTCGCATCAATGGGTGTTATGCTTCTGACAGTTGCTGTTTCGTATGCTTTTTCAAAGCTTTCACCTAAATTGATGGTAAAAAGTTTAAAACCACTTTTACCAATTATTTTGCTTACTTCAATTTTACAGCTTTATTATAATAACACAGGTGAGGTATTGTGGAGCTATAAAAAATTAGCTATAACAGATGGTGGTATTTATACTGCTATATTTATAACAGTAAGAATAATCGCACTTTTAGTTTTAAGCTCACTTCTTACTTATACAACTTCACCAACAGATTTGACTGATGCTATTGAAAGGTTGCTGTCACCATTAAAAGTATTTAAAGTTGATATTCATACATTTGCAATGATGATGACAATAGCATTGCGATTTATACCAACACTTATAGATGAAATAGACAGAATTATGTCAGCACAAAAGGCACGTGGAGCAGATTTTGAAAGTGGTAATCTTTTAAAAAGAATAAAAGCACTTTTTCCTATATTCATTCCGCTTATTATTTCATCATTTAAAAGAGCATTTGAATTAGCAGATGCAATGTCGTGTAGATGTTATGTAGGTGGTAAGGGCAGAACACGAATGAGAAAAATGCAGTTTACTTTCCGTGATATAGTAGCTTTAACTACTACAGTTATAATCTGTTGTGTAATTATTTTTATGAATTTTCAGTTTGAGGCGTTAATATAATTATGAGAAACCTGTTTTTTAAAATTACTTTTGATGGTTCTCAGTTTCATGGTTGGCAAATCCAGAATGATTTGAGAACTGTGCAGGGAGAAATAAAAAACGCATTTAAAAGTCTTACAGGCGAAGATGTAGTAATCAATGGTTGTAGTCGTACCGATGCAGGGGTTCACGCTAAAGAATATTGTTTTAATGTAAAAACAGAAGCAACAATTCCTTGTGAGTCTTTTCCAACTGCATTAGGCTCTTTTCTTACACCAGAAATTCTTGTTCTTAGCTGTTGTGAGGTGTCGCTGGATTTTAATGCACAATTTGATGCGATTAGTAAAGAGTATGAATATGTGTTTTTAAATACAAAAGATTTATCACCTTTTATGTATAAAAAGGTCTGCCATTATAAATATAAAAAGCTTGATGAAGAGCTTTTGAATGAAGCATGTCAATTTTTCTTGGGTGAGCACGATTTTTCTGCTTTTTGTGCTTCTGGTGCTACGGTAGTTTCTAAAGTAAGAACTATTTATGAAGCATCAGTAAACCGTGAAGGTGATATGGTTATATTCAGAGTCCGTGGTAATGGTTTTTTATATAATATGGTTCGCATAATGGCTGGTACACTTTTATACGTAGCAGAAGGCAAAATCAAAAAAGAAGAAATACTTAAGATTATCGAAAGCGGTGACCGTAAAAATGCTGGAACAACCGCAATTCCCGATGGTTTGTATTTGAGTAAAGTTTTTTACGGAAGTGAAAATGATGAAGATTAGACTAAAAGAATTGAATACAGGCTATGCGTTAGAAAAGAGGGTAAGTAAGCTTTCACCAAAGCAAAGAGCAATTTCAATAATTGCATTAACTCTGGTGGGTGTATTTTTAATAACTTTCTTGTTTTCTGCAATTGGCATTTTGCCGTTTGATGCAATCGCTGCACGTGTTTCAACAGGGCTTTTTGGTGGTGGTAAAAATTACCCTGTAGCTGTTGAAAGTGATACTGTTATAAATATGGGTATTATAGGCGATAATGTTCTTTTACTTACTGATAAAAATATATTTGTTTATGACTCAAACGGAAATATTGTTTTCACTGAAAAGCATACATTTTCAAGACCTGCGTTTAAAATAAATGAAAATAGGGGTGTAGTCTTTGACAGAAATGGCACAGGTTACATATTACTTACAGAAAAAGGAAAGGTTTCATCAGGTAATACGGCTGGGGTTATAATTACTGCTGAATATGGTAGTAATGGTAACTATGGTTTTGCTATAAGAGGCGATAAATCAACAAGTGTTTTAGCAGTCTTCGATAAATCTGGTGAAGTTCGTTTTCAATGGAACTGTGCTTTTGAGCATATAGCCGCAATAACACTTTCTGATGATGGTAAATTTGCAGGTGTTGCAACTCTTAATGCTGAAAATGGAGCTATTTACACAGTGGTTCATTTCTTCGGTTTTGAATATAGCTCAGCACTGAACACACAAAAAATTGTTGATGTTACTGCTCTGGATTTAAAATTTACAAGTGGTTCAACGTTAACACTTTTTGGCGATAAGGGTATTTATCAGATTAAGAAAAATGGCGATGATATAAACGAGGTTGCAAAATATTTTGCAAGTGAATTTGTTTCGGTTGACTCTAATTTAAAGGGTAATTATGCTGTTTGTCTTGCTAAATTTGGTAGTGCAAATGTTTTTGAAATTTCTGTGTATTCAGCATACGGAAAATTAAAAAAGACAATATCACTTGATTACAATGTTCAGTCAATGACAATGAGCGAAAAATATATATTTGCCCTTGCAGAAAATTCAATAATGGTATATAATCTTAAGGGCAGAAAAGTAGGTACCATTGAAATTAAAGGTAAGCTTTATGGGGTGTATCCTACAGATAAATATTGCTATGTTCATTCTTTAGGCAATGTTTCAAGGTGCTATTCGTTTGGTAATAGTGAGCTTGAGCTTGGCTTTACAATATAGGAGGATTTAAAAATGGAATATGTTTTAGACATTGTATTCATTGCTATAGCAATAGCACTAATTATTCTTGGTGCAAAAAAAGGTCTAGTTAAAGCGCTTTTAGATGGTTTGTCGACAATAATCTCTGGTGTTATTGCTTACATTCTTTCTGAGCCGGTTGCAAAAATTATTTACGACGCTTTTGTTCGTGGTATAGTAAAAAATGAATTAGAAAAAGGCTTGAACGAATCCGGTACAGATTTTGGTTCGATTTCTGAGAGTGTAAATACTCTTGTTTCTCAGTTGCCAGAAGGTGCTCTGAATCTTGCTTCAAAATTCGGTTTTAATGTAAATGATGCTATTTCAGATGTTATAAGTGCTGCTCCTGACAGCAATGAATCATTAATTGAAATGTTAATGACAAATATTGGCGATAACATTTTTCTTACAATTACTGAGGCAGTAACAATGATAGCACTCTTTATTGTGGTTTCAATTGCATTAACATTTGTAATCCGTTTACTTAATGGCGTAGTCAAAAAGATACCAGTTGTGAAACAAACCAATAAATTGGCTGGTG
This sequence comes from uncultured Clostridia bacterium, assembly GCA_937916395.1. Lineage (GTDB taxonomy): Bacteria > Bacillota > Clostridia > Oscillospirales > Acutalibacteraceae > DTU089. Next base: position 37,651 of record CALFTN010000087.1, read on the forward strand.
GATTTTTAGGTTTAATAAAAGCTGTAGTTATTATTTTTGTTGTTTCAACAGTTTTGTTCTTTATTGCTGGTTCTTCATCAAATCAGGAATTAGTTGAAATAATTAACTCATCAGTAATTTTTGAATTCGTAAACAATAACAATCCGTTATTAAATATATTCTGAGTTAATGTGTCATAATCAGTTATGGTTTAATACAGTTACTCTGATTAACTTTCAGTTGTGGAAAAGAGGTAAAAATATGAAAGATTTATTTAAAGGTTGTTGGACTATTCCAAATCTTATTAGTCTTATAAGAATTTTTCTTGTACCATTATTTGCATATTTATTTATGCAAGGTAATTTTGTTCCGGCAGTTATCGTACTTGCACTTTCAGGACTTTCTGACTGTGTTGACGGTAAAATTGCAAGAAAATTCAATCAAATCAGTGCACTCGGTAAATTGCTTGACCCATTGGCAGATAAATTAACACAAATTACCTTGGCAGTTCTTTTATTCTTAACCTTTAATAAAGCGGATGATACGATGCTCAAAGCATTTAGCTGGGTATTCCTTGTATTTATAGGTAAAGAATTTATTATGGTGCTTGGCAGCGTAATTATGTTAGCTTTTGGGCTTCGTCCTGGTGCTGCAGAAATTTATGGCAAAGTAGCAACCTTAGCATTCTATGTTGTAATGGTATTTATTATTGGTTTTGGTCCAGAAGTTGGTGCTTTCAGAAGTCTCTTCACAATTCCAAATACACTTATGATGATACTTGTTATTATTTCGGCAATACTTACAATGGTAGCATTCTTTAGTTACATCCCAGACGTAATTCGTCAGGTAAAAGAAAAGAAAAATAAAGCGAAATAAAGCTTAGAAACAAAATTAGTTAAATTTTAAGAATTTTTTCTCAGGAGAAATTAATGGATAACAAAATGATATGTTGCAAATGCAAGAAACGTCCTGCAGTTATTTTCGTTTCAAAAATTGAAGGCGAAAAAACTACACAAGAGGGTTTTTGTATTAAATGTGCAATGGACCTTAATATTGGTCCTATAAAACAAATGATGGAAAGTATGGGCATCACTGACGACGAGTTAGAAGCTGTTTCAGAACAGTTTGGCGATATGTTTGGTGATATGGATGGTTTCCAACCTGGTGGCGCTGGTACTATGCCGTTTTTACAGAATCTCTTTAATTCAGATGGTGGTGCAAAAGCTTCTAAAGGTGAAGAAACAGCAGAAGATGATGCTGAAGAAACTACTGATGAAGAAGAATTAAAGAATAAAAAATCAAAAAAACATAAAAAGAAAACAAAACGTAAATTTTTAAGTCTGTACTGTACTGATTTAACAGAAAAAGCAAGAGATGGTAAAATTGACAGAATTATAGGCAGAGATACTGAAATTTACAGAACAATTCAAATTCTCTGCAGAAGAACAAAAAATAATCCTTGCTTAATTGGTGAGCCAGGTGTTGGTAAAACTGCTATTGCAGAAGGACTTGCTTTAAAAATTGCTTCAGGTGATGTTCCTGCAAAAATAGCAGATAAAGAAATCCATCTTTTAGACCTTACATCACTTCTTGCTGGTACACAGTTCCGTGGTCAGTTTGAGAGCAGAATTAAAGGTCTTATAGATGAAGTCAAGCAAGAGGGTAATATAATTCTCTTTATTGACGAGGTTCATAATTTGGTTGGTACTGGTGGCGATGCAGAGGGTTCAATGAACGCTGCAAACATCCTTAAGCCTGCACTTTCACGTGGTGAGATTCAGGTTATTGGTGCTACTACATTTAATGAATACAGAAAGCATATTGAAAAAGACGCAGCTTTAGAAAGACGCTTCCAGCCTGTTAAGGTTGAAGAACCATCTATTGCAGATTGCTATAATATGCTTTTAGGCATAAAAGAATATTATGAAAACTATCACAAGGTTTCTATAAGCGATAACCTCGTTTATAAAGCAGTAACTCTTTCTGAAAGATATATAAACGACAGGTTTTTACCAGACAAGGCTATTGACTTACTCGATGAAGCTTGTACTTGTGCAAATCTTCGTAACGTTGCAATCAGCGATTATGAAAAGCTTCAGCGAGAATTAACAAGACTTGATGAAGAAATTGAGAATATTGTTAATGTTACTGAGGGCGAAATAGATTACGAAAAATTAGCTAATACAAAGGCAGAAAAAATGAAGCTTGAAGCATCAGAGGCAGAGCTTAAAGAAAAGGCTTCTGATAACGCTGTTACTGAACAAGACCTTGCAAAAGTTATTAATCTCTGGACTGGTATTCCTACAACTAAAATTATTGAAAATGATTTAAAGAAGCTTTCTACACTTGAAGAAAAGCTTAAATCAAGAATAATTGGTCAGGATGAGGCAGTAGAAGCACTTTGTGCAGCTATAAGACGTAGCAGAGTTCAGATTTCTGCAGTAAGACGTCCTGCATCGTTTATATTTGTTGGTCCTACTGGCGTTGGTAAAACAGAGCTTGTAAAACAACTTGCAAACGAGCTTTTTGAAACACCAGAAACTCTTATTAGACTTGATATGTCAGAGTTTATGGAAAAACACAGCGTTTCAAGAATTATAGGTTCACCTCCGGGTTATGTGGGTTATGATGAGGCTGGTCAGCTTACTGAGAAGGTAAGAAGAAAGCCATATTCAGTAATTCTTTTTGATGAAATTGAAAAAGCTCATCCGGATGTTTTAAATATTCTTCTTCAGATTCTTGATGAAGGTAAAACAAGTGATGCTCAGGGCAGAACTGTTGGTTTTGAAAATACTGTTATAATTATGACATCAAATGCTGGTAGTGAGCAAAAAGAATCTGCATTAGGCTTTAACAGAGATGCAAATGATTACTCTAAAGATAAGTCAATGAAAGCCTTAAAAGAATTCTTAAGACCTGAGTTTATTGGTAGAGTTGATGAAGTTATCTTCTTTAACAATCTTAATGAAGACAATCTTAAGAAAATAGCAGATATTCTTATTGATGAACTCAAAGAACCACTTAAAGATAAGGGTATTAACTTTGTCGTTGGCAAAGGTGTTGCTGAGATTATTGCAACAAAATCTGTTGATGGTGGCAGAGGCGCAAGAGATATAAGAAGAAATATCAGAAAAGATATTGAAGATAAAATAGCCGATATTCTCATCGAAAGAGCTGAGGAAGAAACAAGCGAAATTAGTGTTACTGCAGTTAAAGATGAGATTAAAGTAGCGTATAAAAAATAAAATGAAACAGCCGAACGCATTTGCGTTCGACTGTTCTTGTAAAAACAGGAGTTAACTATGGAGAGAAAAGGTATATATAAATCAAATAAGTTCCCACAAAGAATGTGTGAGGTTTTTAACTGTGATAACGGACTTTTGGCTGATAAGGCGTTATGCTTAGGTGCAGCAGGTGATGGTACTATTTTTATTGGTACAGAAAATGGTGTGAACTATAAAAAAGAAAATGGTGAATTTGGTTCATTTACTTGTGGTGCAGTTTCAGTAATTGCACAATGTGAAGATGGTAAGGTTTACTTTGCAGCAGATAAAACAATTTATGTTGCTGAAAATGGTAAAATCCGTGAATTACAGACTTTAGAGGAAACTGTAAAAGGTATTACATACGCAACAGAAACATTCCTTATCACAGAGGATAACATTTATAAATTGGAAAATGATAAGTTTGAATTTTTCCATTGGAATGAATTGAAATCAGAGGGCATTTCTTCAGCACCAGGCAGATTAATGGCTAACTGTGATACTGCGCTTTCAGTATTCGTTGGTAAAAGAAAGCACTGGATGTGCATTTTCCCAGAACATTCTTCAATGCCACACTTCCATATTAACTCAATTACATTTGACAAGAAAACAGGCTTCTTATGGCTTGCAACCGATAAGGGTGCTTATATTTACGATAATAATAACTCATGGTTTGGACCTGATGAATTATCTATGTTACCACGTGAGGTTATTTATAAAATTGCATTCGCTGAAGATGGCAGAATTGCTTTCGCTTCAGATGCAGGTTTGATTCTTGTTAAGAATGGTGTTAAAAAATATCTTCCTGCAACTCGTTGGGTATTAGACGAAAAGGTTAATGATGTTATCTTTTCTGGTAACGATATCTGGACTGCAACAGATAAGGGTGTCACAAGAATTTATGAAGAGGAAATGACACTTTCAGAAAAAGCACAAAAAGTATTTGATTATACAGAAAAATATTTTGTTCGTCAGCCTGGATTTGTTACAGGTATGGGTGATATTTCTAATAACGATATTACAACAGGCAAGCCAAATATTACAGATAATGATGGTCTTTGGAGCCATTATTATTTAGGTGGTATTTGCTATTGCTATGCTGTAACTAAAGATAAAAAGGTTTTAGAGGCTGCAAGAAGAACAATGAATGCTTGTGCTCTTCTTACTAAAATCACAGGTAAAAAAGGTTTTACAGCACGTGCTGTAAGATATGAAGGCGATGAAGGCTACGGCGAAAATCTTGATATGCAAATTGATGGTGGTGAATGGCATAAAGCTCCAGACGGTAGCTGTGAGTGGTTAGGTGAAACCTCAAGTGACGAAATGACTGGTCACTTCTTTGGCTTCTCACTTTACTATGATTTTTGTGCAGATAAAAAAGAAAAAGAGTTTATCAGAGAAATTATCTGCGATATTGTTGACCATATTATTGAGCACAAATATCGTCTTCACGATATTGACGATAAGCCAACAACATGGGCTTGCTGGGACCCTGATGAATTAAACGGCAAAAGTATGTGGCTCTGGGAAAAATGTATTAATTCACTTGAGATTTTAACATTCTTAAATGTAGCTTACCACATGTCAGGTGATGAAAAATACAGAAAAGAATTTATGAGACTTGCAATAGATGAGCATTATCTCTTAAATGCTGCACAGCCTAAAAAGGATGATGCGAGGGTTTGCCATATTGATGACAATTTAGGCTTCCTTTGCACAACAACATTCTTAAGACTTGAAAAAGACCCAAGTATCAGAGCATATATCTTAATGGGTCTTCGTCAGCATTGGGAATATGAAAGAACTGAAAGAAATCCATTCTTTAACTTGGCTTATAATGCATTTACAGACGATGTTTGTGATATTGAATATGCAGTTAAGCATTTGAGAGAAATCCCACTCGATTTTATTCAGATTCCTATGCTTAATAATAATCGCAAAGATTTAGAATTCGATATGGGTCAGGAAAAATGGGGTGGCAGTAAGCAGCTTAAGGTCGCTCTTGATATTGACGAAAGAGTTGTCGCAAATTTTGACAGCAATATTTATAAAGTAAATAATGGTAGGGGAACTTCAGCAGCAAGTACTGGTAATTTCTTAATTCCATATTGGTTTGGTCGTTATTATGGCTTGATTGAAGAATAAAATATAAAACCGGTGCTCAATAGAGCATCGGTTTTTTAGTGAATTTATTTCTCTTTAGAGAGAATTTCTATTTGTTCATGGATGATTTTTTCGAGCTCATCATCTGAAATAGGGAATTGTCCAGCTTCTCTATATCTAACAGCACACTCCAACTTAACTTCACGCCAAGCAATTGCGTTAGCTTTTGAATTGAATTGCTCAATGGCATTTTTTATATTCAATTCTAAAGTATTGTTAAACCAATCAACTAAATTACAATATAAATGTGGTGCTCTGTATTGGTTTACAAAATCAATGATTTCTTTTGCTTCTTCTAATTTACCATTTTCTCTTAAAATACGCGCTTTAAAGCAATAAATAGAATCAAAATTATCCCATAAAGTATAATTACCTGTAAATTTTATATCCTTAATTAATTCAACTATTTTAAATATTTCATCATACATTCCGCAGATGTATAACCAGATTACAATACCAGAGAGATATCCCATATCTTTAGATGATTTAAAACTGCATTTTTTTAATAATTTTTTGCCATAATAGTGAATACTTTTTTTGTCTGTTAAATCCATTATATTCTGTATTGTTTCTTGCATACTACAATCCCCCTTGATTAAAGTTTATAAAAACATTATAAAACACAAAAAAGATTAATTCAATTGATAATATAACAGAAAAAATGCCTGAATATTTGGTAGAGTGTTGAAGAGGGGGAGCATCTGAGTGAAGTATTTGGCTAAAGCCAAATATGAAGTTATGCTAAAGCATAGTGAAGTTTTACGCTAAAAGCGTAAAATGAAGTTAAGTTTGCCTAAATAACTTGCGAAGCAAACTTCACTACGAAGTAACTTCACTCACGAAGTGAACTTCACTTGCCGTAAGGCAAACTTAGTTCCACCAAAAATAAAAAGCATCCTAAAGGATGCTTTTTATTTTTGGTGGGAACAATAGGGCTCGAACCTATGACCCTCTGCTTGTAAGGCAGATGCTCTCCCAGCTG
>CALFTN010000088.1 GCA_937916395.1 uncultured Clostridia bacterium
AGTGAAAAATACCTACTATACAACATTCACAAAAAAATATTGAAAAATTCTCAAAAAATGCTAAAAAAACTCTTGCATTTCTGAAAGTTATATGTTATTATACTAGGGCACGCAAAAGGGCGTGTCCTATTTTCATGCCCTTTTTGCGAAAATGATATGCGATGATGCGGGAGGTGGCTGCCTTTAACGGCAGGGAATTTCCGCGGAGTATGTCCGATTTTAAACCGGGCGATTTTAAATACTGTGCAAGCTGTATTGCCTACCTTAACTGAGGCTTTCGGCGTTGTACGTAGCGCAAGTTTTTCCCGGAAGTTTATTCCGGTTTTTAAATGGGGTAAGCGAACATCCCGGGAGAGTTGTTAAAATTTGCGTAAGCCCGCCAAAATTTTTAGGAGGCGTTAAAAATGGCAGTTAAGGAAAAAATCAGAATCAGACTCAAAGGTTACGACCACAATGTTGTTGATAAGGCAGCAGAAAAGATTGTAGAAACAGCAAAGCGTACAGGCGCTCAGGTTTCAGGTCCTATTCCGCTCCCAACAGAAAAAGAGGTTGTTACAGTTCTTAGAGCTGTTCACAAGTACAAAGATTCTCGTGAACAATTCGAACAAAGAACTCACAAGAGACTCATTGACATTCTCAGACCTTCAAACAAAACTGTTGAAGCTCTCACAGGTCTTGAGCTCCCAGCTGGTGTTGATTTTGAAATCAAGCTTTAATCCGATAAAAGTTTGATTTTGAATATACCTATTATATATAGGTGTTGCAGGTCATGTTGGCGAAAGGTCAACCAATAATCTGACAGGAGGAAAAAATTTATGAAAAAAGGTCTTATCGGAAAGAAAATCGGCATGACTCAGATTTTCGATGAAAAAGGTAACATGATTCCTGTTACTGTTATCGAAGCAGGTCCATGCGCAGTTGTTCAGAAGAAAACAACTGAAAATGACGGCTATGAAGCTGTTCAGCTTGGTTACGGCGATATGAAAGCTAACAAAGTGAACAAACCTATGAAAGGTCACTTCGGTAAAGCTGATGTTGCTCCAAAGAAAGTTCTTAAAGAATTTAAACTCGCTGATACTTCAAGCTTAAATGTTGGCGACATCGTTAAAGCAGACATTTTCGCTGCTGGTGAATTCGTTGACGTAGTAGGTACAAGTAAGGGTAAAGGTACTGCTGGCGTTATCAAACGTTGGAACTTCGGCAGACTCAGAGAATCACACGGTACTGGTCCTGTTGCAAGACACGGCGGTTCTTTAGGTGTTATTGACCCAGCTCGTATTTTCAAAGGTAAGAAGATGGCAGGTCACCTCGGTACAGAGCGTGTAACTGTTCAAAATCTCAGCGTAGTTAAAGTTGACAGTGAAAACAATCTTATCGCTATTAAAGGTTCAGTTCCTGGTCCTAAGGGCGGCATCGTTGTTATTGCTGACAGCGTAAAAAAAGCGTAAGGAAGGAGTGTAACAGATGAGTAAGTTATCAGTACTTGATATGACAGGCAAGAAAGTTTCTGACATCGAGCTTAAAGATTCTATCTTCAGTATCGAACCAAATATGTCAGCAATGCATCTTGTAGTTGTTAGCTATTTAGCAAATCAGCGTCAGGGCACTCAGTCCACAAAAACTCGTTCAGAGGTTAGTGGTGGCGGTAAAAAGCCATGGAGACAAAAGGGTACAGGTCGTGCAAGACAGGGTTCTACAAGATCTCCTCAATGGTATCACGGTGGTATCGCTCTTGGTCCAAAGCCTCGCACATACGGCATTGACGTTAACAAAAAGGTTAGAAGACTTGCAATGAAGTCTGCTCTTTCTTCAAAGGTTGCAGCAGATGAAATGATTGTTCTCGACTCTGTTAAACTTGATGCAATAAAAACAAAAGAAATTGCTAAAATGTTTGAAGCTATCAAAGCTCAGAAAAAAGTTCTTGTAGTTCTTCCAGAAAACAACGAAGTAATCTACAAGAGCACAAGAAACATTGAGGGTGCTAAAGTTTCTACTGTTAATACTCTTAATGTATATGACATTCTTAACTGCGATACAATCGTTGTTCTTAAGGATGCTGTTACTAAGATTGAGGAGGTATATGCATAATGAAAATGGCACAAGACATTATCATTAAGCCTATCATTACAGAAGATTCAATGATGGGTATTGCCTCAAAGAAGTACACATTTAAAGTTGCTAGCGATGCTAACAAACTCGAAATTGCTAAAGCAGTTGAAGAGCTCTTCGGCGTAAAGGTAGCAAAAGTAAATACAATCAATGTCAGCGGTAAGTACAGAAGATACGGTATCCACGAAGGCTACAAAGCTTCTTGGAAAAAGGCTGTTGTAACACTTACTGAAGATTCAAAGACAATTGAGTTCTTTGACGGCTTGATGTAATCTGTAAATAAAAAACTATAATAAATTATACCCAATGGTATAGTATGGAGTTGACATTCTCCGCAAAGCCATATTAGGAGTGTGAATAAAATGTCTATTAAAGTTTATAATCCGACTACTAATGCACGTCGTGGCATGTCGGTTACAGATTATTCAGAACTTTCTAAAGTTGCTCCAGAAAAAAGTCTTTTAAGACCTCTTAAAAAGAATTCTGGTCGTAACAACTACGGTAGAATTACAGTTCGTCATCACGGTGGCGGAAACCGCAGAAAGTACAGAGTAATCGACTTCAAGAGAACAAAGTTTGATGTAGAAGCTATTGTTAAAACTCTTGAATATGATCCAAACCGTTCAGCTCACATCGCTCTCATCGAATATGCTGATGGCGTTAAGAGCTATATCCTTGCACCTGTTGGTCTTAAAGTTGGCGACAAAGTTGTTGCAGGTCCAAATGCAGATATTAAACCAGGTAATGCATTACCTCTTACAAATATCCCAGTTGGTACATTCATCCACAACGTTGAACTTTACCCAGGTAAAGGCGGTCAGCTTGCTAGAGCTGCTGGTAATGCTGCTCAGCTTATGGCTAAAGAAGGCGTTTACGCTCTTCTTCGTCTTCCATCAGGTGAATTAAGAAATGTTCCTGTTGAATGTATGGCAACAATCGGCCAGGTTGGTAATACTGACCACGAAAACGTTAAAATCGGTAAAGCTGGTCGTACACGCCATCTCGGTATCAGACCTACAGTTCGTGGTTCTGTAATGAACCCTAACGACCACCCTCACGGTGGTGGTGAAGGTAAATCACCTATCGGTCGTCCAGGTCCTGTTACTCCTTGGGGTAAACCAGCTCTTGGTTATAAGACTCGTAAAAAGAAAAAACAATCAGATAAGCTTATTGTAAAGCGTATCAATGACAGATAAGCCGGAAAGGAGCATAATTTATGAGCAGAAGCGTTAAAAAAGGACCTTTCGTGCAACCTAAATTACTCGAAAGAGTTCAGAAAATGAATGAAAACGGCGAGAAAATCGTGCTCAAAACATGGAGCAGAAGCTCAACAATCTTCCCAGATTTCGTTGGTCATACTTTTGCTGTTCATGATGGTCGTAAGCATGTTCCGGTTTATGTAACTGAAGATATGGTTGGCCATAAGCTCGGTGAATTCGCACCAACAAGAACCTATAAAGGTCATGCAGGTTCAAAAACTACTAAAGGTAGATAATCGGTTGAAAGGAGTGTGTAACAATGGAGGCAAATGAAATGATGGTTGAAGCTACTGCGAAAGCAACTTATTTAAGAATTGCTCCTCGTAAAGTACAGATAGTTTTAGACCTTATTAGAAATAAGCCTACTGATGAAGCATTAGCAATTCTCAAGCACACACCGAAGGCCGCTTGTGAGCCGCTTGAGAAGCTTCTTA
>CALFTN010000089.1 GCA_937916395.1 uncultured Clostridia bacterium
GTCTATCCGTTTAGTCAGAAAAAGAAAAGTACAATCTTGTCGCTCTTTTATCATAGACCAACATTCATTTCGCCATTCGTCTGCTTCCTCAATAAGAAAATCGGTCGAAAAGCACATATAAACCGTTCCGCTTTTTATTTTATAGTTGCCATTTTTCAATTTCTCGGTAGGTTTATAAAAATCTTTTGTTTTAACGATTTCACTTGTATCAATGCCGCGTTTGGCATCACCTTTATGAATATAGCAATGCAGACACCCATCACTGCATTTTTTACAACCTCGCCAAGGATTCCACATAGCCATAATAAATACCGCTCCAAATCTTTATTTATCAAAGTAATTATATCACACCCTCACCAAACAAATCAACCTGAATCCATCTTCTCCTGCTTGTTCAAAAGGAAGCCTAACAAAAAAACTGCCCTCACAAAGTGAGAGCAGCGGAAATATTCAGTTCAACAAATTGGAATTTATCATCTCAAAAAGACAAGTTGGATAATGATAAAAATCAACATTCCAATAATCCCACTCAATACTGCAAATTTCAATCTTAATCGCTTTCCATATTTTTCTCTGAAATACAAACGAAGATTCTGTTCGGAAAGCTGCTCGAAATCCATATCTGTCTTTTTTTCACCGTAATAAAATTCATTTACAGAAATTCCCAAGGCTTTGCATAAAGAATCCAAAACAGTATAGTCAGGCAAAGTTATTCCGTTTTCCCATCTACTAACAGATTTTGATGATACCCCTAAAATTTCACTCAGTTGTTCTTGTGTTAGATTTTTTTGCTTTCTGCATCCTGCAATGAATTTTCCAATTTTTTCTTGATTCATAATCAGTCTCCTTTCTTGATTTCCAAGAACCAGTATAACAGAGATTCTCACATATTAACAGGACATAACCTGAGAATCGTTAAATTCTTATTTGTCGAGTTGATTATAATGATTGTAATTTATCGAAACGCAGTTGCGTTTCGATAAAGCCGATATTATCGGCTTTTAGCAAAATTGAATTAAAAAATACAATTTTGCATTACAGTCATTGAAAGGATTATAGTCGAATTTTCAAAGAAAATTCGATACCAAATATATAATTTGGTATCGAAACAGTGTATTTTACACTGTTTCGACTAACTATAATCATTATAACACAAAACATCGAGAGTAACAATAAAATTTGTTTTAATTTCGATTCGGTTTCGTCTTAATTTATTTTCTTTTCGGTTGGATTTTTTCGTGTTCAGGGTGTAAAAATTTTTGTACGCATGAAACAAAGAAAAGGAGCAGAAAAAAATCTGCTCCTGAAATTTTGTATTATTGTTTCATAAACAACTCGACAAATTGGAATCTGTCAGCTAAAAAATAAGTTGAATAATGATACTATTTTTTTGCTCTAAAGATTTTGCATTAAACTGAGCGGATATTCTAAAAAACATTAATTCAATCATTATAACAAATGAAACCTATTTTCACCAATAAACGGAGTTACACAAGTTTTTGTCTGACAAAATGGAATAATTTTTTCTATTACATTTTGATAATCATCTTCAACTATAATAACTTTTATCATATTTCCTTTCAGTTTTTTCCTACACTTATTTTTGAATTCTTGTTCCTTTGTTGAAAAATACAAATCATAAATATTGCCATCGCCTCTTGCTTTACCTGAATACGAAAGACCATAATCCTTAACATCCATCCAAGCGAATTCTTTTTTATAGGCAAGAAACGTAACGGTAATACCGTTTGAATCAACGATAGTCTTTTTAAAAATATTAAATACAAGATAAAAGGACATTACACCTACAACAGTAGTCCAAATACATGCAAAAACCAACCCAAAAACATCAAGCCACATATAGTTTTCTTCAAATGGCATGAGCCCTAATATTAACTGGATGCCACTTATAAACATACCAAGAGGAATAATTAATAAAAAAACTTTTAATTTATTACAATCGAATATAATTCTATCATTCATAATTTTAAAACGACTTTCCATACTATCACCTCTATGAACTATTATAGTATAACAATATATATAATACAAGTATCACACCCCTAATTTTTACTCAACCGATTTACAGGCAGGAATAAGAAAAGTCTTTGCTAAAGCGACTTTTCGGCTGACATCAGGCGGCGGTGCCACCTGTTTCAAGGGAATTGACGATTTCAGATGGTTCGTAACCTTAAAACACCCTTTCCTTTACTGAAATGAAAAAATAGGCTTTAATGCAAGAAAATCAAGATTTGTTTGGGTCTTTGCTGGATGATGTTAGAATATTTGTTGAAATATTATGAACATATGGTATAATAGGTGTAACAATTTACTCATCTTATAAAGCTGTTAAAACTCATAATCAGCAATCAGCTCAGATAAGACAAAGTCAGTCAAATTACGAAAGTAATGCCACTGTTCAAACTGGTAAAATAAGTGGTAGAAGTTATGCAGCACCAAAAAACTCTTAAAGGGACATTAAAATGAGCGATATTACAAGGACAGAAAAAATTAAAATTATTAAAACTTCTTTCGAAAAATTCAACAAAGATAATGATTTTTATTTTCTTAAACCAACCTTAATAATAAAAGATAATTATGATATTGCTCATTATTTGATAATAGCACCCAGATTTAATCGTACTGTTTGCGATATAGTTGCCCAACCTTTATATATTCCTGAATCAACTTTATCTTTAAATATAAGCACTAGACTTCAACAATTAGGAGAAACACATTGTTTTCCTTGGGGCAGATGTACCAATTCCGTTATTGAATACTCAAAGGACATTGAAGAAATTCTGCAAATTTTTTCTGAATACGGATTACAGTGGTTGTCTTATTTCGATTCACCACAACACATCATTGATTCCGCAAATAATTGGAATTTATCAAAATATCAATTCCCATGGATACAAGAAAAAAGAAATGAAGTAATAGCAATTTCGAGTTTATATTTGGGCGATATTGAAAAAGGTATTTTCATTTTAAAAAAATTGCAAGATGATGTTTCTGATAGTATTTCCTTTAGTCAAAGAATTGAAAAATGGTTAAGATTAGCACAAAATGAAAGTGAGCGATTACCAGAGATCTTTGATGAAATTGTTTTAACAACTCGAAAAAACTTAAAACTTAAAGATGAAAAATGTGAATTGTTAAATAAAAGGCAAGAGGAACAAATCAACTCAATTATTCTTCCATAGTTAAGATTAAATAAGAGGTTAAATATTGTCATCTGTTATCTCAAAAAAATTTTAAAAACAAATTCAAAGCAGAAAAGACAAAAACTTACAAGTTAAAAAGACTTTCTACTATTTTAGCTTGTGTTGGTTTTGCAATTGTTGCTCTGACTTATGTTATTGCTCTTAAAAGCAACTTCACTGATATGAATATTTTTATAGGCCTCTTCTTCGGCGTTCCGTTCGCCATTGTCGGAGCTGTATTAGATGTAATCAGCGACTTGAAGTTTAATAAAGAGTACAAAGAATATAAGCAGTATCAAGCAAGTATTAAATAGCTTAAAGATTTATTTCTTTCGATAAATCTAAAATAGAGTGATAAAAGGTGTAAAATTTTTATACGCTTAAAACAAAGAAAAGCAGGTGACTTGAATCAGAGATTCGAGCCACCTGTTTGAATTTATTTTAAGACATTTTCCAGAGCTGCTTGAGCATCTTTTCCAATTGGTTTTTGAACAAGGTTTTTAGCACGAAATTCGCCCTGGAAAATAGAAATAAAAAATATGAGGGGAGTGGTGATGTTTTTTGCTATGCTCAAAGTGATGTTGTGCTAAAGCACAGTGATGTTTTACACCTCTGGTATAAAGTGAAGTTAAGTTTGCTATTTACTGCACCGATAGGTGCAACTTCACTGTGAAACAACTTCACTACAAAGTAACTTCACTTGCCGTAAGGCAAACTTAGTTGGACCAAACAAAAAAGACTTGCCATAGCAAGTCTTTTTTGTTTGGTCCGAGTGACGAGACTTGAACTCACGACCTCTTGACCCCCAGAGGCGATATATAGATACTAAACAGTACCAAATACTACATATAGTGGTTTTCATTCCATTAAAAAGTCCATTTAAGCGTGTTTAATACATATATTCCATACAGTTTATTTCCAGAAGTGGCGTGGCATGTGGTCGTGAAAAAAGTTTAGATAAACCCGCTAAATTGAAATTTGGCGAACATTCAACTGAAATTTATTTCTCATTTAAGAAATTTGTTAATTCATTAATCATATCCTCAATTGATTTTACTCTATCTTTAATTCCTGACTGCATTTTTGGTTTTTTTGTGGAAATAAGCTCATTTTCTATTTTTACCCGCTCTGATTTGATTGTAATATTATCATAGAGCTTAAATATAAGTGTAATATTATCATTTTTAACCATTTCTTCAGTAAAGCCTAAATATCCATTACCTTTTGATATTTCATATAGATGAGTAGCACATCTTACTAAAACAAAAACTGATTCTCCTACATAAAGTAATTCTTCTTTGTTATCTATTTTTGCATATATTTCATAGACACCAGCACCAACAGCATTCACAAGTCTATCTTCAAAAAAATGCACTTTAATATTCATTTTCCTCATCTCGCTAAATTCTTATTTGTCGATGTGATTATACCATAAAATACAAGTTGCTACAATAAAAATATATCAATTCAAGTGCTTTAAGGTGAACAAAATTTACACCACATTAACCAAATATAGAGGGAAGTATTGAAACTCAAAAACAAATGTTCGAACGTTAAAGACAGGTTCATCCCAATTTTGTATATGTTTGGGAAGAACCTGTTTTTATAGACGTCTAGTTGTTTTTCAACTCCTCTATGTTTTTTAAGTTAATCACAGTATTTCTTATATGATGGTAATATTTATATGTTAAGTATTGTATCCTCCCTTCTATTTCGATAAATTGTTTTTCATACAATTTGTTTAACATTATTTGGTCTTTTTCGGGAATTTTATGTTCTTCTATTTTTTCTTCCTCTATAAGAGTTTGTAATTCTAGTAAGTAATTCATTTCATCTTCGCTTATATCCAGATTTTTAAATTCGCTTAAATACATGCAAAATGCTAGGGTGATGCCATCAACTCCTTTTCCTTTTTCAAAACGGCTAATTGCTCTGATAAATAGTGCGTAATGTTGTGAGAATTGTTTAATCATATTGGTTATGGTTTTTAAATCAAAATCAGGATGGATAGTAGTTTGATATGATATATAATTTGAGTTTTCGTATCTTTTTACTGTCCAATGCCCATACTCTGTTTTGCAATTTAATGAATTAACTAGGAAATGAGCAGCAATGTTATTATTGGATATAGAGAAGAGTTCGGAACAAAATGTAAATGAAAAGAAATCACCTCCTTTTTCTTCTTTTAGAATTACAATATCTTTTTTTAGTTCCATATAATCATTCCATATTGCGAATGTTCCATTATCCTTTGTTAGCAATTTTGATTTATAGTCTAGAGTTTTAATGTGTTTAATAAAATCTAAAAGTTCCATAACATATCCTCCTTATTGTTAAGCAACCCAGTTTTTTCTGAATGATGTAAAAATGCCTTTCTTTTGAGGCTTATATTCATAAAGGCAATCTTTTGGGTTGTTATAAATTTCTGTGTCGTGAGTGAAAAGAATATTCAGTTTTAATTTTTGATTTGCAATTAATTCTATTACCTGATGCATGTGTTCTTCAGATTCACATATTAATACAAGTGAAGGATTAGTTATTTCAATATTTGTTTTTCTCTTGTTGTTTAAAACTTTATTAATTCTGTGTAATTTATCTAAAGCATGTGTTTTCCAATCATCTTCTTGACGTATAGTTTCTACAATGATGGTTTGGTCGTTCTCAAATAATAAACTTTGTGGTCTGAAAATTATGTTTGAACGTTTTTCTTCGTTAGTATCAGGGACGAATATTGTTTGACAAGTTTTTACTTTATTAAAATCTGATGATGTGAATATTGCGAATTGATTAGCACTAAGGATTTTTTTTATACCAATTGTATCTAAACTTGCTAAATAATTAGTTAATATTACGGTTTCACCTATACTGTTGAGAAAACCACGACCTCTGTTTCCGAGTATATAGAATTTTGAGGCACTTTTTCCATTAGGCGATGAAAATTCTCCTTTTTGGACAAAGTTAGATTGACTTAAAAACTTCAGTTGAATTTGCAAATCTTTTTGTTCGAAGTTTTCAAGACCAATATTGCGCAAGGCTTGTTCTAAAAGTTTGCTTGTAAGAATTAAATACTTGTTAAGACACAAAAGAATAGCTTTGTCTAGATCATTTAAAAAGTGTCCGCGAGGACAGTCGACTGTATAACGAGTGACTTTTTCATTTTTGTAAGTAGCAAATGGAGAAGTTTTGATTTCTTGTGAATTATTAAAATTTTTGTTTATAGTAGTAATTGTTTTCATTATGTATTCCTCCTGTAATTCTAATTTTAAGAATTTTGTTTTAATTTATTTATTATTTCTGATGCATTGGTTTTCATTGAACGTTTGGTGAATTGATTAGGAACAGCGGTTATATCAAAGTTGCTTAAAGTTCCGTATAAAGTAGCTATTCGTTTAACAAATATCCGTTTGGCAGAACGGGATATGCCGTTATTATTAAGTGAAATTATGGCACGACATAACATATAGTCCTGAGTGATAATAAGAATATTTTTTTCACATCGATTTGTTGCGCAATAGCCTAAAAAATAGTCATCGGGACGAATGTTTTGATTTTCATCGTGTTCAATAATCAGTAAACCTTCATATTCGTAATACTTGATGTTTTCCAATGTTTTTCTGGCAAGTTCGCCTTTGGTGTCATCGCGTAGAGATAATTTGTTGAGTTCTGAGATAACACAAGAACCAATTGTTATATATTTGTTGTTTTCTAAAAGCAAAGAGCGAGTTTGCTCCATAAAGGTAACAAACTCGCTTGACATTAATGAGCATGTATCAATAAGTATAATATCTCTTGTAAGTATTAACGTTTCATTATTTATCATTTGAAAAAACCTCAATCTTTCTTTGTTGTACCGGTAGGTAATCCCCAACGGTCATAAGTTGTTATATTTCCTTTTTCATCAATGGTTGACCAGCCATCTATTAAGTTATCTTTATCATAATGCGTTAGTTTGTTGTTTTCTTGTGAAATGTGTGTTCTTCCGGTGTAGGTTCCATCTGGTTTATAAGAATAGACATCGTTTCCGTATTTAGTGCTTATGCCGGTTAATCCTGTTTCATTGTAATGTTCAATTAAATCATCATCTGCTCTTGTTGTGCTAGAGTATATACCATAAATATCTTTGCTTTGGTATGTATTAGATTTAGTTGAGTTAATCGGAGTTGAGTCTGTATCCGATGAACCGAAATCAATCTTTGCTAATTTGCCAATAATTCCTGATATAAATCCAATGATATAAAATGGAGCTTTCAATAAAAATACACCACCGAATAATAACAGTGCTATTAAAAGTGAATAACCAATAATTTCAAATAATATTCCGAAAATTTCCATATATTTCCTCCTTATGCTACCAAACACATGGGTTGGTTTAAATAACTATCAAGATATACCTTTATGTATTTTTTGTCTTCACTGATTTTTCCTACTGTAACGAGAAGTTTATCACCTACATATCCATCAAAATCATGCAACTTTACAATAGGAGTTGCATTTTCTAATTCGTTGATTTTCAAATAAGCTGCATTTCTGCTTGTTCCTATTATTGTTGCAATTAGTGTGTCTGATTTGTTTATTTCATTGATTAACATATTAATGAACCTCCAAAAATTTTTGAAAAATGAGTTATATATTTCTAACACCTCCTGTAATTTTGTTTATCAATAAAACCTCCTTTCTAAAAAGGTGTTAAGTATATATCATAAAGCGGACTGAACTATAAGAAATGTAAGTCCGCTTTATGATTAGAATAATCCTCCTTTCTGTTTCAGGTTTAATTATTACTTATCTTTATTTAGCGATAATGTAACCATCTGGACCTCTTTGGGATAAGAATTTCTGATATTCCATTTTCTGAAGAATGCAGTCTTTATTTGGGTTGTATTTTCCGTTGCAGTCCCAGTTGCATTCTGTGAAATATACATATTGAGGAGTACCATTGTTATATGTAACATATTCAATGAACATTACGTGACCGTATTTTCCATCTGTATTAACTGCTATAGCATTTGCCTGGATTTTATTTGCACCTTTGAGAATTTTAACGCGCGAATCATTTTTGTTGTCGTTTAACCAGCGTCTAGCATTGTTTGCATATTTTAAAGCGATACCAGTTGTTTCATAAAATCTGCCATATGCATACCATGTGCATTGGCCTGTGTAGCCGGCTTTATAGGACATATTGGCAGAGCCGTACCATTTTGTGTAGGATTTACCTGATTTTATATTAGCAACAGTTTTTCCTACTTTAGAATCCCAGTTTTTCGCTATAGAATTTTGTGCTTTTGAAGTTGAGTTAGTTGCTTTTGTTGTGATATCAATATTTTTACCGTTTTTATCTTTGAAAACCCAACGTTGAGATTTGTCTGAAGTATTGAACTTAGCAAGCTTTATGCGCCCCTTTTTATCGGGTGCAGACAAAACTAAGTTTGTGTTTTCTGCCATACATATGATAAAACTGCCATCATTGCAACGATAAAATTTAACATTTTGTGCTGGGGCGTCTGCGCCATTTTTCCATATATCTGCTAATTGACCAGCCTTTAATTTAGAATTACCTCTGTAAATGTCTAGTGCATATTTTGATGATGAAGCGGTGACTAATCGGTATGTGTCACCTAAAATTTTTACAATGTTAAATTTCTGTTCAGGGCTTTTATCAAAAGGCCAAACCCTGACTGGCTGACCATTTTTCAAAACCCCGTTATCGAAATTGATATATTGTCCAGTTTTTTGGTTTTGTATAGTGACATTTTTTACTTCTTGAACAGTTGTGTATGTGGTAGCAGCGTTTACCGAAAGACCTAAAGTTGAGAAAGTACTAATAAGAGTAAGAATAGCCAAAAGGCAAGTTATAATTCGTGTTGATTTTTTCATATTAAAATACTCCTTTTTCATATTATTAAAGATGTTTTGTTTAGTAGTGGTTTGATTATTTTTGTTCATGGTTTTTCCTCCCCATGTTATAAATTCTGTTTGTGTTCGGATAGTTTGGCTAAAAATTAAAAGTGCATTGGAATCCCTCCTTTCAAAAAAGGTGTTATGTAATATCCATATAGTAAGTTAAATTATTTTGTCGATTAATCCGTATTCAAGTGCAGCTTGTGCAGACATGAAATTATCTCGTTCTGTATCTGTCATAACCTTTTCTAAACTCTGACCTGAAAAATCGGATAACATTTTGCTTAAGGTTGATTTGAAAACTTTTATTCTTTCTGCATGTATGATTATATCGGTCGCTTGTCCATGTGTGCCACCTAAAGGTTGATGAATCATTATTTCGCTATGTGGTAATGCGTATCGTTCTCCTTTAGTGCCACCAGCTAAAATTACTGCAGCCATTGAGCAACAAGCACCGACACAAATAGTTTTAATCGGACTTTTAATTGATTTCATAACATCTAGAATTGCCAAACCCGCAGTAACTGCGCCACCAGGTGAATTGATATAAATGCTTATAGGTTCTGTATTATTTGCCGCCTCCAGTAATAATAATTGAGCGATAACAGAGGCGGCGAGGTCATCGTTAATTTCATTGAACAGTAAAATGATTCGTGAATCCAATAATTTAGTGTAGGGGTCAATAATTGTTTTTGAGTGTTTGTTTCCTTCTGTGTAATATGGTGTTATAATCATAATGTTTCCTCCTTGAACCAGTTTTTTATATTTTCCTGATGTGTTTCAACGATGTCTTTTAATGTTAGTGCATCTCTCTTTTTTGTGTTTCTGGTTATAATGCTTAGTGCGGGATATTGTTCAAAAGCGTAATCATCAATATCTGGGAAAGTGCTGATGTACGGGTATTCGCGACCATGAAGAATAAGTATCTCTCCTTTCTCCTTTGAAAAGCGTTGTAGTTGACTTACTGAAATTAGTGGGTTTCCATCATATGCAGTACCGCAAAGCTGTGACATATTATTTAGTAAATTTAGATCTCTGCTTGTAATGAAATACAGGTTGTTACAATTAGCGGTAATAATTTCAGCATCGTCACCATAAATTTTTAAATTCGTTTGAACTACTAATATAAATCTGATGTTTCTTGACCGGCTTGCAGCTAACATATTTGCCATATCAGGAATTTTGCCAATGTTTGCGAATTCATCTAATACATAATTCAGTCGTGTTTTTAAATTTCCATATTCTTTTTGTGCGTAAGAGATGAAGGCTTGATAAGATTGTTTTATGAATTCGGAAATAAGTTCGTTGTAAGTGTTTTTTTCGTCAGGTAAAATAAGATATAATGCGAATTTTTGTGCCGCCAGTTCTTCAAAAGTAAAATCTGATGCGGATAACATTCTTAATAATTTTGTGTTTGTTATGTATTTTGTTAAGAAACTGAAAAGTGAAACCTGAATGCTTTGTCTTGTTTTTTCGGCGGAATTTAATATTGAACGAAGATTTATTGCTGCTAAAGATTCTTGCGGTATTTTTGAAAGTATGTAGTGCAAATACTTTTCATCTTCTGTGCCAAACGAAGAACAAAGATTTAAGAAATTTGCAATTGTTACATCGTTTTCAGTTTCTGCAGATTCAAACAATATAAGCCCTAAAGCTGTAGCTAACGATAAACTTGTTGAATTCCAGAAAGGGTCGTTGCTTATAGATTTTTTTTCATCTGGTTGTGTGATTAAAAATAAAAACTCGCTGAGTAATGTTATTCCATCCTCGCGAGTTTTTTTGTCTTTATATAATTTGTATGCTTCAGCCAAAGGGTTCCAGCGGTTCATATTCATATCACGGAAATTTAAAGCCAGTGTTCTGTAACCATTTTTTTGAGCAAGCCCGCTGGTTCTTTCGTAAATTTCGCCTTTAGGGTCGGTAATAATAAGAGATTCACCTGCTCTAAGTAAAACATTAACAGTTGGAAGAATAAGTAATCTGGTTTTTTTTGAACCACTACTTCCATAAATTAACGAGTGTCCATCAGAAGTGTCAACACAAAGGTAACGGGAGTCACTGGTTAAAGGTATTCCTGCTTTTGTAAATGTATCATGTATATTGATTGTTTTCGCACCTTCGCTACATAAAATCTCATCTTCTTCTGCCCAACGGCTTTGTTGTCTTATTTGTAATGGTAAATATTTTTCGTATTTTGTATTCATAATTATACGCTCCTTTATACTAAACCGATATTGTTTTGTTTTGTTTGATGTGAACTTGTTTTGTTATTGATGTTTGCCCCCGTGTTTTCTAATATAACTTTATTGTTATTAATTAAGGCATTACATGCAATCTCTCTACAAAACGAATTGAGTGACTGTAAAGAAGTAGAATTGTCAGAATCAGCCATTGCCACGATTGTATCATAAAGTTTGTTTTGTGAAGATTCGTCGATTTTTATTCCGTACTCATCTTCCAGAAAAGTTATTGTGTAATAGTACTTTTGTTTTACTTTTTCCATTTTTAATTCATGTGTATCAATTGAAAAATAGTTCATTAATGCTGACGATAATTTTTTAACCTCTTTTTTTGTAGAGTAAAAAATATAAATTCTGTTTTTTGATGTATCCTTTAAATATGATAAGAGTGCTACGAATTCATCTGTTTCAATGTCAGAAACCCAGTCGGAAAGGTCAATTGCTACTATTCCCTGGTATGAATTTGTGTATTTGGCATTTGTATTAAGTGTATGAATCATTCTTTGAAATTCTTTTTTAAAGTCTTGTGTGTATTCGACTTTAATGTTAACGCAATTAGTTAATCCAGATTGCTTTATAACATTTAAACTTGTAATACGGTCAGCTAATTCATATACAGCTTGCGAAAGAAGTGTGTCATCAGTAGAGGTTAGTAATATTGCAGGATATTGCATGTTTTTAGAAAGTTTATTTTTAGATAAGTCATAGCATTTTAATATATAATTGTTTAATGGTGCTGTAATTTGATATTTCATTTTCATTCTCCTTTTAAATTTTTAGGGCAGTAAGAGTTTTAGCTCTACTGCCCTTGTTTGGTGTGTGAATTATTTTGCGTCTTTGCAAGTACCGGTTTCATTAACGCGGCATCCGTGTTTGTGACAGTAGTAAAGATAGTCATCGCCTACACGGAAATCACTGCGATTAGAACCATCATAGCGTTCTTGTTCGCAGTATGCACAATCTCTGCATTCAATCATGTTTTTCACCTCCTGGTTTCAAATTTGGATAAAAAGGTGCTATGTAATATCCATAAAGCACAAAAAAAGGTGTTACGTATTATCCATAAAGTATCAAACTATAAAAGTGTGTTTGCAAAAAAGAAAAATTATTGTATAATTAAGAAAAAACCAAGGGTGATATGAATGAAAAAGGAAATCAGAATTTTTTTGGCTTCATCAATAACAGAATTTGCAATTGAAAGAGATAAACTTGAATTGTTTATTCGCAATATAAGTGATGATTTTGAGGATACATATAATATAAAGATTCGTCCATATCGTTGTGAAAATATTGATCCAGCAATGTCAAAAACGAGAAAGCAAGATGTATATAATGAATTGATTAAAGGTAGTGAAATGTGCTTTTTCATTTTCTTTACTAAAATAGGTGAATTTACAAAAGAAGAATTTGAAGTTGCGTATGAAGCATTTAAAGGGAATGGGAAACCGAAAATTTATATATATTTCAAAAATATTCCTGAAGGAGTAACAGTTGAACAGGAAGTTATTGATTTTATGAATAAGATTGATAATGAGTTTTCTCATTATCATGGTACATTTGATGATATTGATACAATAAAATTGAGGATTTTACTTAACTTAAAAATTCAGGAAATGGACTTTTTACCAATTGAAATAAGTGAGGGTAGATGTTTTGTAAATGGTAAGGAAGTTAGAGGCATTCAAATAGATAATGTCTCAGAGTTTGCTAATAATAATTATTTAAATAAAATGAAGGATGATTTATCATCTATTGAAAAACAATATAATGTTATGTTTTCTGATTATTCAAGTGGAAGAGATGATGAGGATTTTCTAAAACAATATTCAGAGGTAGTAACAAAAAGAAAAAACTTAATTACTGATATAGAAGAATTACAAAAAAATATTTTTAATCTGTCGCTTCGTATGTGTCAAGATGAGGTTTATGGCGAAATAACTATTCGTCAAAAAGAAGCGTATAGACTTTTTGAGCAAGGTAAATATAAAGAGGCAAATGATATTCTTGATTTTGATGAAATAAAAAGTGAATATCAACGCAAAAAAACAATGAGAATAGCTGAACAAAAAAGAGAAGCAAGAATCTTTATAAGAGAAATAAAACAAAAAATAGATATTCTAGAGACGCTCTCTTTTATGAACGGAATTTTTCCAACTGAATTTAATGATGAAACAGAAAAATATTATGAAACAATCGTTCCAGAGGTTATAGAAAATCTTGTGGAAACAGAAATTATTCTTGAGTATGCAAAATTTTTGGAATTGCAAAAAGATTATAATAGAGCGAAGAACTTTTATCTGAAGGCTATTGAAATATATGAAAACTTGATAAAGAATGAACCAGAAAAATATAATGAAATGTTATTTGATGCATATACCAGTTTAGGTGGATTTTATAGATTTGAAAGACCGCAATTATCAGAGGATTACTTCTTAAAAGCGGTTACAATTGGTGAGAATTTATTTGAATTGAATGCTGAAGAGTATGGGCGTAAATTGATAGAATTTTATGATGATTTAGGGTGTTTTTATAATTTAAATGGTGAAATAAAAAAAGCTGAGAAAGCGTATTTGAAAAAGATTAAAATGTTGATGATTTTAATCCAAAAACATCCAAGTAGATTTGAATCAACTATGGCACGAACCTATGATGATATAGGAGAATTTTATATACATTGTGGACAATTGGAAAAAGCTGAAAAATATCGATTGATGTCTCTTGAAATTTACGAAAGCTTAGCAAAGAAAGATCCTGGATATTATAGGCGGTTTTTAGTTGATGTTTATTTGGGCTTATGTAAACTTTACCATGCTCTTGGAAACTTAGATAAATTTGAAAAATATTGTGTGATGTCAATTGTAACGAGTGAAGCTCTTTTTAACGAAGATCCTATGAGATATTACTGGGTTTTAACTGGTAATTATCGAGAATTAGGAGATTTTTATTGTAAGAGTAATGAGTTGGAAAAAGCCGAGGAATTTTATCTAAAATCAATTGATGTTTATAAAAATATGAAGTATGAGAAATCCGAAAAAATTCAAAACTATTTAGTAGACGATTATTTAAAATTAGCGAGATTTTATGGCAAGTACTGTAAAGAGTTTAGTGCGGCAGAGGAGTGTTATTTAAAAGCAAAATCTTTGTGCGAAGAATTATTAAAAAATAATCGTAGTAAACGAAATAATCGTTCTGCAATAGAAATGTATAAATCGATAATATGTTTTTATTGGACTTATGAAAAACTAGATTTAGAAAAAGAATTTCGCTTAAATTTATTAACTTTGTGTGAAAATTTATTTGTAGAAAATCCAAAAGAGTATGGTGATTACCTTGCAGAAAGTTGTTTTGATTTGGGGTGTTTTTATGAAAGAGAAAAAGAATTTGAAAATAGCGAAAAGTTTTATTTGAAAACAGTTGAAATCGTGGAAAGGTTGCTCAATGAATTTCCAAAAAAGTATCATTATGATGAATTTGTTTACAGTTATTTAAGATTGAGTACGTTTTACAAAGAACAGGGACAAAAGGAAAAAGCTTTGTTTTATAAACAAAAAGCCGATGGGGTAGAGTTTAAATAAGTACAAGCCATCTTTCAATAACCGAAAGATGGCTTGTGTTTTATATAAAACAAAGAAAACCCGCATATAGCGGGTTTTCGTACGCATACGCACATTTCATAGTCATTGCTATTATAAATGTTATGCCTTTTCGAAGATACCAATCAAAGATCAGCGTCAAACTACTTACAAAAACAAAAAGGTGAGTAAACTCCCGTTCTATTCCACTTATAACACACAACCAAAACTCCTGTGCCAAAAAGAGAATAACATAAAATAATTTGATTGTCAACAAAAAATTCTATTTTTTACATTTTGGTTGACTTTTTTACATTTTTCGAGTATTATTGAATTATCTTATATAAGGGGATTTTGACAATGCAAAAAGCCTATTACATTTACACATTATCAGCAACAGAGATAATTAAGAATTGCTATTCTTCAAAAAAAGAGTTGCCTGAAAAAATCGAATTGGATTTAAATAATAAGTCAATATATGACTCTGTAGTGAAGAGTTTTGAACTTTTTCCGGAAAGTGCATTTTTTCATCAATTGGAACAAAGTATTATTGGTGATAATAAAAGCAAAAAAACAGATGATAATATTTTATCTGAACATCTTGTTTTTGTGGATTTTGAGAATTTGTTTTCAAACTCCACAAATGCAACTATGAAAAAATATATTGATGTAATTGAAGATTATTTTTTTGAAGATGTGAAAAACGAAGATTTGAATAGAGGATTACATATTAAATTTTATAAACAAGAAAAATTTACTCGCCTTATACCATTTGACAAATCAAATAGTATGGCGAGGAATTCCCGTATGTCTTTTTTAGATTTTAAATATAAAAAAAAGATGAATAACAGAATAATGTTGGATATAGAAATGGAACAAGCAGCACTTAACAAGCTTTATGCTTACAGAGGTTTATATTTAACTGCGACTACCAGAATTGAACCACAGGAAAATATTTTTGAGTTGAACGAAAAAACTGTTGTTGTAATTGATGATGATGAGTCTCCTGTGAAAATTGAGGGACAAGATAAAGAATTCAATATTTTAACCGCAAAAATCGATGAAACTAAAACAAAATCAGATGACAAGAAAAAGACAGAAGTATATAAAAAATGGAAAGGAGAGACAAAGGACACAAAGGTTGAATTAAATCGCTTTGATGGTGAGGGGTTAATTTCATTTGAATTTAGACATTATATAGTTCATACATTAGGGGATGACTCATATTCATTTCAAGTACGTCTTCCTTTTGGTAAAGGTATGCTTCATACTGTCGATTTTCATAGAATGATAGAAGAAGCACTTGGTAGCGACAATCTTAATGAAATTAAAATTAAAGATGCTTTTGGAATAGATAGAGATTTAAGTGAAGCGCAAATAATACTTACTAAAAGTATGTTTAAATGCTTCCGTTGGTTAAAGTCTTTTTGCGACAAAGAACACCACGAAGACCCTATGAAGTATTATTTCGAGAAAATGAAGAAATACAACCATTCCTTGTACATATCTAATACCGATGCCATGCTAAAAAATGAAACAAAGAAAGTAACTCTTAGTTATCAGTTTTTAAATCCAATGAAATTGGAATATAATGAAAATTCAGAGAAGAGAAATAGATTACAGGAAATTGTAACTACCCATTTTGAAGAAGCGGGCAAAATTAAAAACAATAAATATTACCAGAAACAAGGTGCAAAGAGGGAGCAGGCAGAGCAAATTGCTGAAAATTCTGAAAGAGAAGAATTTGGAGAAAAAACAGGAACTTGGTTATCGGTGCTTAGCGAAGATAATCGTGTAATAAAAGAACCCAAAATATCAGGTAAGTTGAATGGAATGTACCAAAGCCAATTAAAAAATACAGTGTTTGGTAAGCTTATTGTTGAGGGTGAATTGCGCTTTTTATCGAGGGATTTATTTGCACTTTGTTATCATTTGGTTAATCAATGTGAAAAAATACCTAGTGAAAACCCAAAGGGATTTTTTAAACATAATATATTATTTGACGAAAAAATATCTATGCCGGGCAGAGCAATTGCGGTTGAATGTGGTGCTAATCTTGCACTTTTCCGTAATCCGCATTTATCCCGTAACGAAGAATGGTTATCGCAATATTTTGAAGATGATTTCAGAAAAAAGTATTTAGGTCATTTAAAAGGTGTTGTGGAAATTGGTTATAACAGTATTGCTAATTTAGCATTAGGGGGAGCCGATTTTGATGGTGACCTTGTGAAAATTATTAAAGATAGTGCAGTTGTTGAAGCAGTAAAGGATGGTTGTTACACTGAAGAAAATGGTGAAATGAAACGAATTATACCTGTTATAGAAATTCCGGGTACACCAAAACCGCAAGAATTACCTGTAAATGACTACACAATGAATTTTGAAGTAATAAAGAGAACATTTTCTTCGCGTATAGGTGAAATCAGTAATGCTACTATAAAAGCAGGGTATTTTCAATATAAGAAAGAAGATGAACGTCTTATCGAGAATAACATTTGTGCTATGGCAACAATATTGACTGGTCTTGAAATAGATAGTTGTAAAAATGGTGAAAAACCTGACATAAAACCTGTAACAAAGTTTTGGGATGATGAAAAAAAAGACGATGCATCAAAAACAGAATCAACACCTGAACAAACAGAGCAACCTATAGCAGAAGATGGTGTATCGGGTGATACAAAAACTGAAAAAACTTACTCAAAAAAATTCGATTACATAAAGCAAAAAAATGAAATCGAAAAGATGGATGCTGTTAAAATTCAGGTTGAAGAAAAAAATCACGAAACTCCAGAAAAAAGAGGTTATGAAATTTATACCTCTAAAAATATAAACAAAATGTTTATACCATATATGGAAGAGGATAAAGAGAAGAATTTTGCGGATATTGATAAATTGTTTTATTATTATGCAAAGAAAAAAGTTGAAGAAAAAGAAACCAAAAAAGCTCGAAGCCCCTCTGATTCAGGCAACAATGATAAAGAATTAGCAAAAAAAGAAGGTCTTTTCGAAGAACTTACAAAAGAAGAAAAGAAAAAAGAAAAATATAATAAAATAAAAGATATTATTTCAGCTTATAATGATGTTATGAGCCTTTCGGGTCAAGTTTATAAAGCTGAAAAACTTCATCATGAATCAAGATATTTAAAACAAATAAATTCTATTTTACAACTTCAGTACGATGATGGCGTAGATGAGAAACATATAAATTCTATTTTAAATTTTTTTGAAAGTTTTATAGAAGATAAGTATGAGAAGACATTTTGTGGTGCAAAAGTGAGTGAAATAGAAAAGAAAATAAAGGAAATAACAAAAGAAGAAATAGAGTGGCTCATAAACGATAAATGGCAAAATATGCGTGGAGAGAATAAAGCTGAAAAATTAAAAGAAAAATATGGTGAAAATTTAAAAGAAGAGCAGATAACTCTACTCACAAATTTTAACTGTGGTGGTTACCAATTGCTTTATTTTTTCTTAAAAGAAGTAATTCTTACTTTTAAAGAATCAATAAACAATAATATTGGTTTAAACGAAGTGTGTTTAGTGACAAAAAAGGAAGAAAAAGAATATTTCAAAACGTATTTAGAAAAATACAAAGAGAACAAAAATAAAAAGGTCCCTAAATCTACATGGAAGAAGGAATTGATAAAAAAGGCTCGTAAAGACATAAAGGGAATATTTGGTGCTAATTTTATATCTTCATTGAGGTATGTATATGCAATTTCGAAAACAATAGATAAAAATGGTAACTTCTTCTGGGATGTCTTCACAGCCGAAGAAATATTGACTGCTATAAAAAAGAAAGAGGGTGCAAGCGATGCTGAATGAAATACAAGAGTATAAAGACTTAACACAAAAAGACAATTGTAATACGGAGAATGTTCGACCGGTTTTGCGTTATAGAGTGCTATATCCGGATTTATCAGGTATTGAGCGTGCTATGACTATTGTTACACGTGGGTTTGCTTTTCCAAGTAATTTTGAAAATGGTACTGAAGAAATAAAAGATATAAAGTGTATAAGAAACTACTTGAAATCGTGGTGTGGTTTGAAAAATAACCCGAAATATTACAAGTTAAAACCGAGTAAGAATAATAAGTGGCAATGGAAGCAAATGTCTCAGGATGAAATAGAAAAACTCGATGAAGTCGATAAGAAAAGATATGAATCAAATGAAAATTGTCTTGGTGAAGAGTTTTTTGTGGAATCCTCCAACGAAAATAAAGAGCAGATAAAAACGCAAGTATGGGAAGAGTTCCAAAAACAATTTCCGGAAGTATGTTTTTTTGATGAGACTTCTGCTATTTGCAATAATTGTCGTAAAGAAATAGAGTCTGTGGATAATTGGCTTGGTAATTACATTGAAAGTTTTAGTGCACCTCAATCTACAGATAAAAAGAATACTGAGTATCTTAAGAAAAAACTAAAAGATAAAAAATCCCAATTCAGTCAACATATTTTCAATACATCGTTAAATAGTGAAGAGGGCGAAAAAACCAAAGCAATTACTTATGAGAAAATAATTGCGAATGCATTAAATGCCGGACCTTTAAATGAATATGTACTTTATGTTAACAAGAACATAACAGATATAACAAAGTTGTTTGAAAATATCAGGGATAGAAGAAAGAACAAAAAAGATGAAAATGGTAAGGTGGATTCTGACAAACTTAACCAAGCGTCATATTCAGTGATTCTTGCTGCAGTTACATATTATCTTATTCAAAGAAAAAATAGCCAAAAATTTGTAGTTTTCAATAAGGCGGATTATCAAAACTTCCTTTATGGTAATTTACCTAAAAATGGTGGTTTGTCATGCTTTAAATATGATAATGGGGCTAGTAAGGAACCATTGTTTGAAGAGCGTGTTTTTGATGGCAATACTATAAAACTTTGCGTTAATGAAAATTGGCTTAAAAAAACAGAGTTAAAGGTGATGAATAAAAAAGCGTTTTATGAATCAGGAATTGATGAAGCTAAAATAACTCGTATAAATTATAAGTACGAAAAGAACGAGAAAAACACAGGCAATGGTTATGATTTGAAATTTTATATAGAAGGTGAGAACAATGGAGATAAATAAAGAGTTTTATATAAATGCCATGGCAGAAAACCTTCAGATGTTAAGAGCAAAAATCAATCTTACACAAGAAGAATTATGTTATTTAGCAGGTGTTTCAAGACAAACTATTGTAAATGTAGAGCGTAATAAAAAACTCACTTGGAACACATATCTTTCATTGGTTTTTGTTTTTCAAAACAATAAGGAAACCAGTGATTTAATGAGTTTTTTAGGTATTTATCCTACAGAATTATCACGAATCCTTGATAAAAATATAGAGAACGAAAGGGAGTTAATGTAAAATGGCAAAAATAGGTGCATATAGATTAGCTGTTTATAATTTATTATACGAAAGACCAATTTGTAATTATATTTCAGGTAAAAAGGAAAATGTTCTTATTCTCGGTAGTGGCTGGGTAGGAAACGAAGCTTTTAAAGCAGTTTTTTCGGCAGGTCAGTTTATAGATACAGAATTAAATATTACTATTGCTTCTTCAAATGCTGAGGTTTATGGGGAAAAAATGAAATCTGCATTTCCTGCTTTAGAACAGGTTATGACAGAAAAAGTTGTAAATGCAAACATTGAATTTAAAAATGTAAAAATAGATTCAAACGACGATAGTATAAACGCTGTTTTGAAAGATTTGAATGTAGCAGAATTTACATATTTTATTGTTGCTTTAGGTGATGAACAAACAAATAAATGTGTTGCTAGTGAGATTGCAAAAACAATGAAATCAGTCAATAAAAAAATACTTGTAGCTGTTTTTGCAGAAACTGAAGAAAATGAAGTTTCGGAAGCAAACGAAACAATTGAAACATATTACTTTAATACAAACAACAATAACGACGAGTTAATTCGTTTAGCAAAAAATATTAACTTTGCGTATGCGATGAAAGAAAACGAACGTAAAGGTATAGAAAAGGCTGATTCGGAATTCACGGACTGCTTTGAAAAGGAATTTGTAAATTCACCTGAAGATAAGGAAATTACGGATTTATGCTTCGTTGAAAATTTTAAAGGAGCAGATTATTCGGCGGATAGTTCAATAGCATCTGCTATGCATATTCCTTATAAATTAGTCGCTTGTAAAAAAATGAATTTAACAAGCGATAAAACAGGAGAAGATATTCTTTCTGAAAGTATAACAAATAAAGATCAGACTTATAATAATTTAATAGAGCTTGAACACCGCAGATGGTGTGCATATATGTGTATGCGTGGCTTTAGAGCACCAACCGCGCAAGAGTTTGAGAATAATTTATATAAGATAGTTGATGAAAACAAATTTATTTTCAACGACCACAAAGATAAATTGAACTTATTGCATGTTTGTATGTGTAAAGCAATGCCAACCGGTATTGTATTGACACAAGAATCTTATTGGAAGACAAGTAACAAAAACTTTGCTTCAAGATTAGATGGAATGTCAATAAAGGCTTACAATTTAACAAAAGAAAGGGCTCAAGAGCTTTATAAAAATGAAACGTTGTTTGAAAATTTGGATTTGGAAAATGTTTATCATAGGGATTTGAAATCTGCTATTGAAAAGCTTTTTAACAATGATTGCAATGCTCTAGTTTTGTATAAAGAAGCGCTTGGAAATGCAAAGAAAAACACTGTTGATATTGAAATTTTGAGAAATTTGGATTTGCTCGATTTTAAATTGAGTGCTGTAAAGTGTATGAATAAAAGAACTGATTTCACTGCTATTGATGCACAGTTAATTGATTTTTTACCATTCAGTTTGTGGTATAGAAAAAAATATAAAACTATTATTACTTTAACAACAAAACTTCCAGTAAAAGACGTTGTTATACCTACTGTTTTTTGTGCACAAAAAGCTATTTTTATAGGTCCTGATATTGAGAAAGATGATTTTTATAAAACAACAATAAAAGAATACTTTGCAAAAAGAGGAAATACTACGAATTTAGTTGAATTTATAGATTGCAATATTAATGATTTATCAGACGTATTATATAAGTTGTCAAAATACGAAGACGAATTAGAAAATCAATTAGCTTTAATTAATATGGTGTCGGGTAATGATGATTTAATTTCTGTTGCGGTTGGTAAATTAGCTGGAGAATATAAAAATATCAATGTTTTGAGATATGATTCATTAAATGGGATAACAATAATTCTTGGGAATGAAAATGTTTCTACTGGGATTGAAAATAAAAATTTTACTGCCACAGAAATTATTGATTTAATCGGTGGGAAAATCAAAAATCCTCATGGAACTATTTCTAATGCTGAAGATAGAGATAAGCTAATGGATGTATTTATGAAGTTTTGTAAAAAAAATACTTACTATGATGAAGAAAATAAAAAAACTGTGGAATATAATATTTGGTCGTTGTTTAATACTTTTATAACATCAAATGCAAAAGATATATCAACACAGTTTAATAAAAGAGATTTTGATTTAAAAAAGTGTAATAAGCAACAAAATACCGCAACATTGGTGGTATCAAATGACGTATATCAAAAAAGCGGATTAGAAGAGTTCTTAAAATCTTTAACAAAATATAAGATAATTGGTTGTTGTTTAGATGAACCTTCAAAAGAGAATACTAGAAAAATAAAATTCACGTATTGTGAAAAAGAAATTTTTAATTGGGTAAAAATGGCAACAATATATCATAGATTTGAATTCAATAAAGAAGATGGGATTAAGTTTTTTAAGTTGAAAATAGATGGAGCAAAGTTTTATTCTTTTGCCGAGCATAAAGATATACGAAAAAACAAGAGCGATATGCTCACGAGTTTGAAGAAAAAGGGATTGATAAAAAATTTAAGTACCGGTTTTTCGAAAAAAGAGATGGTTTGTCCGTGCGGTAAAGGTGAAGGTTGTAAAAAAATAGGAATTTGTAAAAAACTGATAGAAAAGCCACAAGATAATTTAATATCTTTTGAATTTAGAGATGAAAGAATTTGTTGGTTGTTAAAACAACAAGGGGTTCCCTTCGAAGAAATTATTTATCATTTGTCGCGTTGGTATGGTTCGTTTAATGATGTGCAGACTGGTGTTAAACTTGCATGGGATAAAAACTTTAAAAGAGAAAAAAAGGATATAATAGCAAAAACAGAAGAAATTCAACAAAGAGTAAAAGAAGCATCTGGAAGTGATAATGAGCTCTTTGGTTACTTCTTATTTAAAAATGCGGTAAAAGAATCAAAAGAAGAAGTAACAGAAAAAGTGGGGAGCAAAACAGAAAACGAAATTGATGTTATAGCCGTTAATGGTATGACGCCGATATTTATTTCTGCAAAAACCAATAAAGAAGTAAAAAAAGAATGGCTTTATGAAATTGATTCAATTTCAAAACATTTTGGTGCTATACCTGTTATGGCAGTAGCACAGGATTGTAGTAAATTTGCTGAAGGCGAATTTGTCGGCAGAGCTAAGAGTATGGGCGTTTCTTTAATTGGATTTGAAACGCTTTGGGATAATGAGAAATTACAAGTTGCTTTGAGCAAAATAGCAAGAGGTGAGCTTGTGACACCAAGAGAAGAAAAAACTAAAGAGTTGGAGGAACATAGTCATGAGTTATAATCCGAAGCCTATAAATACAAGTGATATAGTTTTATCAGATGATATTTTATCACTTTCTGAAAAACTTGCTGAAAATACTCACGATGTCTGGGCGAAAACCAGAATAGAACAAGGCTGGAGTTATGGTGAAACAAGAAATGATAAATTAAAACAAACCCCATGCTTGGTGCCTTACGAAGAACTTCCTGATTCTGAAAAAGAATATGACAGAAGCACAGCTCTTGAAACACTTAAACTTATAATTAAACTTGGCTATAAAATCAGCAAATAATGTATAGGTGATGTAAATGAAA
Source organism: uncultured Clostridia bacterium (assembly GCA_937916395.1). GTDB lineage: Bacteria > Bacillota > Clostridia > Oscillospirales > Acutalibacteraceae > DTU089. The sequence continues at coordinate 23,829 of CALFTN010000089.1, forward strand.
TATGATGTTTTTATAAGTTACCGCCGTGATGGCGGTGACAGCTTTGCAATGATGTTAAAAAATGAACTGAAAGAACGCAAACTTAAAGTTTTTCATGATGTTGAATCATTACGTTCGGGTGATTTTAACAAGCAATTATATAGCGAAATTGAAGAATCAAGAAAAGTTGTTCTTGTTTTGCCACCTAATGCATTGGATAGATGTATAAATAATCCCGATGATTGGGTTCGTCTTGAAATTGAATATGCAATAAAGTGCAAAAAAGATATTATTCCAATAATGTTACGAGGTTTTTCATTTCCTGAAAATCTGCCTGAGTCACTTGAAAAACTCAAAATCTATCAAGGACTTGAAGCTCGAATGGATCATACATTTAACTCTTCAATGGACTATCTTATGAAACTTATAAATGGTGAAAAAACGGAATCGCTTGTTAACGATACTACATTTGATATGAGACAAGTTCGTACATTTGCATCATGTGGTAATGAAACAACTGTTTTCAAAGTAAAAAAATCTGCAGATGGACAAACTGTAAACTTGTCTGTGAATTTTGAAAAGACTCGTTTGAGAGATGAAATTCCTGAATATGCAGGCGCATATTTTTTGAAGCACCCGGCTATTGATATAAGTGAATTTACACAAATTGGTTTCAGCGCTCGTTCAGAAGATGAGTCTATTGAAACAATCTGGGTGGAAATTAAACCTGAAGGCAAAGCATGGATGCACGAAACTTTCGATTTTTGTCTTTCTGCTGAATTTGAGGAGTATACAATTGATGTCGCGGATTTTGATTACCCTGAAACTATAAATTGTTTGGAAGAAATTACTTTTGTGATAAAACCAGTTTCGTTTACAAATGAAGATTCACTAAACGGTCAAATTGAAATTCGTCAGCTTATGATTAGATAAGCTTTATATTGGAGGATTTTATGAAAACCATATTTGTATCAAGCACATTTAATGATATGCAATATGAAAGAGATGCAATTCAAGAAATTGCAACGCCATTAATAAATGCGAACGCAAAAAAATACGGTGAAAGTGTGTCTTTTTGTGATCTTCGTTGGGGAGTAAATACTACTACCCTTGAAAATGATGCGGGTTCAAAGAAGGTACTTGATGTATGTCTAAACGAAATTGACCGTTGTAGACCTTATATGGTTGTGATACTTGGATATCGATATGGTTGGATTCCAGATTCTAAGCTTATTGGAGATGTAGCTGCATCAAAAAAACTTAGCCTTGATGATCTTGAAATGAGTGTTACGGCTCTTGAAATCGAATATGGAGCATTTAACGAAACTGATAATTTAGACAATACACTCTTTTATTTTCGTGAGTTTGAAACCGAAATTCCTAATGAATATTCTGCGGAAGATGATGCTCATAAGCATAAACTTCAAGAATTAAAAATGCGAATAGATAGATTATCTAGTGGAAAGGCAAAACACTATACTGTTTCTTGGGATGGAAATAACCTAAATGGTGTAGAGCAGTTTGCCTCCATGTTAGCTTCTGATATATCATCATTGCTTGAGCCGGAATGGGTTAGAAAATCAACATTGCCAGATTTTGAAAAAGATCGTCTTCTCCATAATGAATTTGTAGAGAAAAATCAAAAACTTTTCTGCATTAGAGAAGCTATTGTTGATGAACTTTTGACAGATATTGCACAGAAAAAGAAATTAATCCGGATTGATGGAACCTGTGGAAGCGGAAAAAGTGTTCTTCTGTCGTATTTATCTAAGAGTATAGAGCAACAGTATGATGTTTTATTTTATGCTTGTGGAATTTCTGCTATGAGCACTTCGGCTAGTTCGATTTCAGAAGGTATTACTAGTTTTATCGAAAATATTCTTCATAAACCCCACCATAATATAGATACAGCCGATGACTTCGATGCATACTTCGCTTATATTTCAGATTTATACAAAGAGTATGATGAGTCAGGAAGATATCTTGTGCTCATTATAGATGGTTTAGAAAAACTTGTGGCTACGGAGGCAAGAGATAAGTTTGGTTTTCTACCATATCCACGTTTGTTAAACAACTGTTCTTTTATAATCAGTAGTGCTGGATTGGCAATTTCTGTCGTAGGAAATTTAAAAGAGGAATGGTTTCCTACATTGGGTGAATGGTCTGCAACCAAAGTGATTAGTTTGGACGATGAAATAAATGAGAACGACAAAAAGAAGGTTCTTAATAATATTTTGCAAGCCAACAATAAAGAACTTGACCAATCCGTTATAGATTACATAGTAACTTCAAAGAAAATCAATTCTTTGTATGAGATTAGCCTAATTGTATCCGGATTGCTCTCTATGAATAAAGAGGATTTTGTTCAGATAAAACATTACGGCAATGGAATGGGAGCAATAAATCGTTACCAAAAGGAACTAATAGACACTTTCCCAGAAGATGAAGAAAAACTCAGTTGCCTGCTTTTAACTAAATTCGCAAAATCGATGGATTTGGATTTTATAAACGAAGCACTTAAATATATAGCTGTTTCTAGATTTGGTTTATTAGAAACCGACTTAAAATTTCTTGTAAAAGATTATAATACTCTTGATTTTATTCATTTTACTACCTACTTTAATGAATTTTTCATTCAACGATATGATGGTAGGTATGACTTTGCTCATCAATGTATTAGAAGTGGAATAATTAAAGATATAAGCGATCAAAGTTCTTATAGCAAAAAGATTATACTTGCGCTATCTCACAGAGATGATGATGTTAAGTTACAAGAGATTACACATCAATTTATAATTGCTAACGATAAGAGTGGTTTTATTGAGTATGTTAAAGAGTGGAAAGAGTACGATAGGCCACAATATGCCGAGGAACTTCGCCGTGCATCCAATAAGGCGTGGTATTTCGCGGCACATGCACTTTACGAGCATTGCGAAATTAAAGGAGAAAAATGGATTGTTGATCTAATAAATAAAGAAGATGTGAATCAAACATTCGTATATTTTTTAAACACTCAATTTCGCAAATGCCTTGATAACAATTGTGATGATAAGATGGTCGATATGAAGATAAAAATATACGAGGCTATCTTTATGAAAATAAGTGAGTCTTCGGAAAAAGAATGTGATGAGGAAATTGAACGGCAACATAATGTAGTTAATAGTCTTGGGGTTCTCGCACAAGCCACATTAGAGCGAGGCACAAAGAGAGATATTGAAATAGGCTTAAAGTATTTAAAAAACTATATCAAGTTGGTTGAACTTCTAACTAAATGGGATGATGAGGTTCATAGACTTGTTGACCTGCCATCAACATATACTCATGTAACTCTTTTTACCGATAACATTAACGACATAGAAGTTGCGGAATTTACCCTTGAGTTACTTGAAAAGAAGTTTAAGATAGAAAGTTCTGAGGAGTATAAGAAAGAATACTTCAAAATATTTGATACACTACCAGACTCTCCGAATCTTGATTGGTATACAAGATTTGCCATTAAAACAGGAACAAAAAAAGCTATCCAAGATGCTATTGCCCTGCAAATTTGGGAGATTGAGCATAGACAAATAGACTTAAGTATATACGGGTATAGGGGTCAAGTGTATCGCTATAAGAATTTAGTGGAACTTTATCAAAAACTTGGTATTGATGAGAATGAAGGCAGAATTATTGATTGTTGCAAAAAAATTACGTTTCTTATGGATCAGTATATTGAAATTGATACAGATATTCAAACCCAAATGGAAATGTATTTTAATGGATATATGGTTGCAATAAGGAAGTTGAAAGACACTGAAACACATGCGTCTCTTACATTAAGCATAGATTATTGTGAAAAGTTAACAAATCAAATTTTATCTATTCAAGATGCCTTTTTAAATTCCAAAGATATGATTGCAGAGATTTTAAGGGTTTCCAGCGACATTCATTCAGTATTAACAATGTAATAAGAATTCTTGAAAGTTAATATTAGAATAAGTTATTCCATTTTGGTGATATAAACTCGAACTAGAATATTTGTGGTAATAAGAATAGATGAACTTGCAAAGCGAGGTTGCTTAAGATGATTAAATACGTAACAATTAATCTTCGGATTGTTTTAGAAGGTCTTTTTTCAAGAATTATGTTAGTGTACCTTCTTGTAATTGTTAGCGATTCTATGAAAAAGAAAAATGGTAATGATCTTTTTTTCATACTTGCGTTAGCGTTAATATTAACCATTATATTTTTGTTTGCAATTTTGCGGTCATCTACTCGCTTGGGCAGATGTTTTTATCCGAATGAATCTCCAAACAAGCGATTTAAGGTTATTTGCCTTGAAACTGTTGTACCATTTCTCTCGTTGAAATATGTCATTAATTCAATGAGAGAAGATGATGACGAGGAATTGTTAACATTACCAACAGAGGTAAAGGGTTTATATCAAAAACGTATTCCGGGAAAAGGCTTTTTAAAATCTATAGTGTTACATTTCAATGATGAAAATATTTATATACATAATGAACAGTTGAGTGAAGATAGAAATAATAAAAATCATTAAGGAGGATTAAGTATGATAAAAGATGTTCTCGATTTGCTATCAAAAAACGACTTCATAAATTCTTTTGAAATAAATGATGATGCAAGTTTATCATGGGTAGAAACAACAAAGGTTTGTGAAGATGGAAGGCCATTAGAGGTGCTTGTTGATTTTGATGAGGAATACGTGATTTCAGTGGTGAAAATATTCGCTATACCATTGAACGATCGTTTTTTCTCAAAGTCAACAACTATATGTTTGTTTTTACAGAACCAGTTAAATGCTTGGCTCCAACAAAATGCTTGTGCTGGAAGTTTTTCACTTTCGTTTGATATGGGGAAAGAAACTTCTTTCCAGGCAAATTTAACCTATTGTTGTAATATACTAAAAGGTGAGGAAATAGCATTGATTGTTAAAATGTTGAGAGATTCTATAGGGATATTAATTGAAATTGTTGACAATATCGAAACAATAACAAAAAAGGCTAAATTAACACCGGAATTACTTGATATTGATGATGCTCTCTATATAGATAAAATCAATACACCTGAAAAAATAACTGATTGCGAACTTTTTGAGAAAAGTATGATTTTTGCTTTGCATCCTGCATTTTATGAGTTTCTTTCTGGGATTGATGAAGAAGATTCGAAAGATGATGAAGAAATAGATACTTAATATTTTTATCATATAAAAGTAAGAATTATTCTGGACTTCCTAAATCTTCTGTGGTATATGTTTGTGTTGCATGAAAGGAGTGTAACATATGAAAACAATAGAAGATTTATACTTTGGCAAGATAAGTCCGTGTGAGAATATGATTCGTGGTGATGATAAGTACAAAGATTTGCTACGATTATATTCGAGCAACCAGGAGAAGTTATTATCAACGCTCACAGAAGAACAAAAAGAACGATACGAGAAGATACATGATTGTGCAGATGAACTGTGCAATGAACTTGAAAAGCAATCGTTCGTAAAAGGGTTTAGTCTGGGTGTTCAACTTGTGACAGAATCACTGACAAATTAGTATGATGCAAAGCACAAAAATAACACCACAGTAACCAAAGAAAATCAACGAGTTGAATTCTGTAATATCCAGAGCTCAACTCGTTGTTAATTTAGGTAGAATAGAAGTTTAAAGAGTTTTAAATTGTTAGATTTATTCCGAAATCTTCACTGTCATTTAATTCATCTTGAATATTACAGTTATGCCAAGAGGGATTACTCATTAATCCATTGTGTATTTTCGAGATATGCTCAATAGCAATTTTAAATTCGATTCTATCTTTATTTTGCATAACATATTGATTCTGCATTATTTCGTATGCTTTTTGAATTTTGGTGTTATTTTTGATTTCAGAAAAGAATGTAAAATCAATTGGGATAACATCAGGAATACCATCCAGTCGTGATTTTTCTTCTTCAAGTCGAATTGAAAGAAGCCTTGCCATTTGCTCTTCATCGTTTAATAAGTTAATTATTTTCGGATGGGATTCCATTACTGCTAAATCATATATATGTTTTGCAGCTTCAAATGCTCTCGAATCATTGTCAGAATCTCTTACATATGCCTCTGCTGCAAATAACTTATCGATAAATATTCTTTCAAGTGTAATTGTAAGAACATCAAATGGAGTTACATCATAGCTATTTTCAAGAATAAGTTTTTCGTTATCGGTAGCTAAATCATAAATCATCGGAGTAATATTTAGAGCTTCTATAGGTTCGCTGATGGTAAAAGATGTAGCTTCGATTTTCAATTTACCAAAACGTTGCAATGTGTCATTGACATCGAAAGATGTTATCGGTTCATAATCATATACAGATATAATCTCTGAACGATTAGTTCTTCCGCTTTCGACATTTCGTGTTAACGAACTGTATTTTTTAGTGGCTTTCTCAAGTCGCTTGTCATTTTGAGTTCGACTGCAATCACGACTATCAACTGATAAATCAATATCTTCTGAAAATCTATTTGTTGTTTTTAGTGCTTTGTATAGTGCAGTTCCACCTTTGAAATATGCTGGTAACCCATCTTTTTGAAATTGTGATAATTCTTTTAAAATCAACACTACATAATAATCTTTTTCAAGTACATCGGTTCGATAACCAGTTTTTTCATGAATATTATCTAATAGTGTTTTAAAAGCATCCGTGTCTAAATGTAGTTTCATATATTTACGCCTCCCGCGCTTGCTGTGTGAGCTAAATGTAATACAGTTTTTTTATTATAATATGAATCTGCATAAGCAAGTAATTTATCATATTGTAGTTTTTCATTATGAATATGACGAGCGATTAATAAATATGGATTATCTTCATCGATAGGTGTCTTGTCTAATAATTCCAAAGCATCAAGTAGTTGAAGATATTTTTTGTTTTGAGGCGATATTTTCGTTTTAGGTGGTTTAATAGTTACACCAAGTTTTTTATCTGAACGTACACAGTCTTTTGCCAGATTTGTAGCAATTACTCGTTCATTAGAAATTTGGGTTGTAAGCCCTAAATTATTCATAAGAGTAAGTCCAGTTTCATAACCAATATCAGGCAAAATATATTTATCAGCAATTAATTTTTCTTTATTTATTCCCATCTCACCAAAAGGTGTAGATTTGGTTTTATAATAAATACCTTTTTGATACGAACGTAATTCAGGAAATTTGTTTCCGTCAATAAGTCTTTTTAAAGCAACTGCAGTTGCTGCAGAAGCTTCTTTTTCTGTTATATTAAATTTTTTACTTAATTCACAAGCTATTTGTTTGGTATAGATTGGAGTACCGATTTCAATATCGGATAAAAGTTCAGAAATAAAAAGCACATATGTCACACTAATACACCTCTATCTATGATATGTTGTTTTCGTAATTTTATGTGTATTTTCGATTGAATTATATCATAGGTTCGTTGGATTGTCAAATGTATTATGCGTTATATATGCTGGTATAACAATAAAATTCATTTCGTTTTCGATTCTGTTTCGTCTTAATTTATTTTCTTTTTGATTGGGTTTGCTCTGAGGTTTGGATTTGATTTTGAAATTCCTTGTGAGAGTTTCGGTTTGGTTTTGAGATTTTAATTTCAGTTTACGATTGAAATTTGATTTAGTTTTGAAAATTTTGTTTCAGTTTGTGGTTGAGTTTGGGTTTGAATTTTGAAATTTTTCTTCTGATTTGGGTTTGGTTTCCGTTTGAAAATTGGTTTAATTTTTCGTGTTCAGGGTGAAAAATTTTTGTACGCATGAAACAAAGAAAAGGGATTTTGAATTTTGTTTGAAAATTTCTTCTGAAAGTTTACCAACAAAGAAGAAAAAAGTTTGAAAAGTTTCATCGGCAGCTGAGAAAAAATCTGTGAGTTGAAGTGAAAAAGTTAGTCAGGAAAATGAAAAAGTTATCAAAAAGCAGAGAGAAAATGTAACCGAGAGCTGAACAGAATTTTTTGTTTAATGACACCTGTTCGCCCAGATTTGAACAAATGAATTGAAAATAGAATACAGACCAGCATAGGAGAAAAAGACGGAATTTGGCACAAATTTGGGCAAATATGAGAAAGCAGATATTTGTCATAATGTGGTGGTATTTCGAGCTGATTCAGACGTATTTCGCAACGGATTTATAGGCAGGAATAAGAAAAGTCTTTGCTAAAGCGACTTTCCCAAAGACATCAGGCGGCGGTGCCACCTGTTTCAAGGGAATTGACGATTTCAGATGGTTCGTAACCTTAAAACACCCTTTCCTTTGCTGAAATGAAAAAATAGCCATAAACACACGAAACTCAAGCCTTGTTTGGGTCTTTGCTGGATGAGGTAAGGAATGATTGGTGAATTATGAAAAAATATAATATTGCAAATAAAGAACAATTATGCTAAACTTAAGAATGCCAAACTAATTGAATATAACAGACAAGCATTATTTTAAAAGAATAGTGTTTCTTTTTGTTTTGTGATTTTAAGTCGATTTCTTGAATTTGATAAAAATGCAAATTCCGTTGAAATTGACTTTGCAGTAATGCTTGTTATATTGAATTAGTTTGGCGACTATCGGAGTTTGCGTTTTTTGTGCGACTGCTTCGGTGGTCGCACTTTTTGTTTTTATAAGGAAAACACTATTATGGATTTGAAAGAAAAGAGATTAAAGTTTGAAAACTCTATTATAAATAGACTTAATCATAAAGTAAGATTGGTGTTCCATCCTATTTTGTGGTTTTTTATAACACTCAGAAATAGATTGAGTGGTTATAAAATAATTTGCTTAAATAAAGCAAATATGAAAACCAATCGTCCTATAATTTTCTGTATAACTCATATAGGCAAAATCGATATTGAAATTAGCGCTCAAGTATTGAAAAAGCATTTTTATTTGCTATCAGGTGATTTTGAAAATGTTCATGGTAACTTAGATGGTTTCTTCCTTGAATTACATGGAATTATTTATTTAGATAAATTTGATAAGGAAGATACTAAAAAAGCAAAAGAAAAAGCGGTTGAAATAATCAATAAAAATGGCAATATAATGTGGTTTCCCGAAGGGACTTGGAATTTAAGTGCTAACTTGCCTGTTTTACCTTTACCGTTTGGTGTTATAGAAGTAGCTAAAAGAACAGGGGCTTTAATTTTACCGGTTGCATTAGAGCAGTATGATAAAAATGTATATGTTAATTTTGGAGAAATAATAGATGTTACTACATACAAAGTACAGTTTGATAATGATTTTTCCTTTAAACTTGAAGTCATAGAAGATTTAAAAGAACGATTAGCGACATTAAAATTTCAAATCTGGGAAAAACAAAATAAAACTGAAAGAAAAACATTTTCAACAGATTATCATCAAAGCTATATTGAAAAACAGGTTTCTCAATGGTCAGGTTTTACTTATGAATTGATTCAATCAAAAATTTTCAAACCTAAAGATGTAACTACGCACGAAATGGCATTTGAGCATTTAGAGAATATAAAACCAAATAAAAACAACGCGTTTTTGTTTGATAAGAGGTTGATTTAGAGTTTTAAGAATTTGGAATTAGGTAAAAAGAATTTAGAGTTAGAAAGACGAAGAATTTTCGGTGCAAACTCAGAATTCTACAAATTCCACCACATCAATGATGTTCCGTTTAACGAAAAGGACGAGCTTTTAGAAACGGAAGAGGTTAGAAGGTTGGAAGAGTTGTTGGAAATTTAATTAAGAATGTGCGGTGTTGAAATGAACAACATGAAAATTAAAGATTGTAAGATTATAGGTGCATTAAAATTAGAGTTTAGTGTTGTAAAAATACTTGCTGTTGTTAGTGTAATGTTTTTTTCTCTAAGTATATTAATTGAGTATGTCTTTCCAATTTTTATTGAGAACTCATTACTTGTGAAAATGCATCATCAGTTTATTGTGAATGTTTTACTTGGTATTGCCGGTAGTTCATCAATCTCTTTTCTGTGTTTGTTTATTCCGTTTTTATCAAAAAAACAAAACCAACAAACTAAATTAATTTTACAAGTAAAAGAAGTGTTTTTGATTTATGCAAAGATATACCAAATAATTAAAAGTGAATGTCAAAAATCTGACAATGAAATACTTTCTACTACGGAATACTCTTTATTGAGTTTTTCAGAAAAGTTAAAAGAAAGTTCAGAATCTTTAATAGATATGTATAACGAATTTGATATTTGTTCAAAGAGTATCGAAAAAATAATTGAATGTATTGAGACGAGTTTTTTTCCTTTAGTAGAAATTGTGGGGATTTTTTCAGAAATAGTTTTGTCAAATAAAGATGGAAAAAAGACTGAAAGTATTTTTGTTGAACTTACTGGTGATTTAGAAAAAAATAAGAGAATTAAACTATTTCAACAGTTGTTGTGTTCGATGGAAAATATTAAACCTTATAGTGAGGTTATTGCATTAAGTTCTGCGTATATAAAAACAGAAAATTTAAATTTTGAAGTGTTCAGAGATGATTCGAAAAAGATATTGGATGGAATGAAAGAATTTAAATTTCAACAAAAAAATTATAATATGAAAATGGAATTTTTATCTCAAATTCAAGAAATTGTTACAGATTTTTCAAGAAAAAAAGATGTAATTTTCAAAGAGTTTTTAGAACAACAAATTAAGGAGCAAAAACAATGCCAGCAGAAGAAATAAATGTTTCTAAAAAATACCATAGAAAAACGCCTGTAAGAACTTTTGATTTGAATAAAACTCTTTATGATACAGTTTTAGAGCAAAATAGAAATAATATGGATAGCGAAGCAATTGGATTTTTGGGTTATAGTATGACTTTTAAAGAGTTGTTTAAAAATGTTGATAAATTAGCTGATGCATATTATCGATTTGGTCTTAGAGAGGGAGACACTGTAGCCATTTGTACTATAAATATGCCATTAGTACAGGAGAATTTATTAGCTCTTAGTAAAATAGGTGTTACTTCAAAATGGGTTGATTTAAGAGTAAAGCAGAAAGAATTGCTCAAAAATTTTAATGAAAGTAATTGTAAAATAGTAGTTGCATTTGATGGTATTGTTTCACAAATAAAAGAAATAATAGATGAAACTTCTATAGAAAAAGTTTTGGTTGCTTCTCCTAAGGATTATTTGAATGCTATTGTGCATGTGTTGGCAGATTTAAAAGATAAAAAAGAGAATAAATATGTCTCTATTCCAGATGATAGTAGGTTTATATCATATAAAAAATTCTTGAACTCAGGAAACGAAAATAGTAGCTTAAAATCAATTGGTTTTAAGCAAGATAGGCGCTCTATAATTGTTCAATCAAGCGGTAGTACTGGTGTAGCAAAGTCAATAGTACATACCGAATATAACTTTAATTCAGAAATGCAAAAAGAAGCATATAACGATTTGCCATTTGCTGATGGTAAATCACTTTATGTGGCAATACCGCCATTTATAATTTATGGGTTGAATAATTCCATTTATTTGGCATTAGTCTTTAGTCTTAAAGCTGAAATGACACCTTTTGTTTCAGAAACGACTCTTTTTGACGATTTGGGGAAATATGATTTTGCAGCGGTAGCACCGCTTCATTGTCGCTATCTGTATAACAAAATCAATGAGTTAAAAGAAAGTGGAAACGAAAAGGCATATTTAAATACTCTTGAAAAACTTTCAAGAGTAAAGTGCTTTATTTCAGGTGGAGATAAAATAACAGTAGAAGAAATACTTGATATGCAACACACGTTTTCAGTACCAATTTTGAATGGTTATGGTAATAACGAATTGACTGGTGGAGCAATAATGTCTCCTCTATATGCAAGTAAACCAGATTCCGTTGGTGTTCCTTTTAATGGTGTAGAAGTATTTGCTTTTGATGTGGAAACAGGGAGACAACTAAAACGTTTTGAAGAAGGTGAAATCTGCATTCATTCAGATAGTGTTTTTGTTGAGTACTTAAATAATCCAGAAGAAACTTCAAGAGTTAAACAAAAACATGCTGACGGAAAATATTGGATACATACAGGAGATTTGGGTTATATAGATAATGACGGTTTTGTTTACATTACAGGCAGAGCTAAAAGATTAATAAAACGAGAAGCTTTTAAAATATCACCCGATACAATAGAAAATGCAATTATGTTACTTGAGGAAGTAAAAGATTGTGTTGTGGTTGGTGTTACCGATTTAGAATACGAAAATTCATTTGTTCCAATGGCATTTGTTGAATTGTATCCTGAATTTGTAAATAGATTTAAAGAAATAGAACCAAAAATTCTTGAATGTTGTAATAAAGAGTTGCCGGATTATGAGATTCCAAAATACATTAAATTTATAGATAAAATCCCGTATAAAAACACCAAGCATAATTTCAAAGAGTTAGAAAAACTCGGAGAAGAATATGTAGAATCTTTGAGTAAAAAAGGATTATAAGGAGACAAAACAATGCCAACAGAAAAAATTTTAACCGGCTACCCGAGTATAGACAAGCCGTGGCTTAAATACTACAGCGAAGAAGCAATTAATGCAAAAATGCCGGAGTGCACAATTTACGAGTACCTTTGGGAAAACAACAAAGACCATTTAGACGATGTTGCACTCATATATTTCAACAGAAAAATTACATATAAAGAGTTGTTCGAGAATATTGATAAAACCGCAAAGGCATTTGTTGGTTTAGGAGTAAAAAAAGGTGATTTTGTTACAATTCAATCACTTTCTCTTCCACAGGTTATATATATGATTTACGCATTGAGCAAAATTGGTGCAGTAGCAAATCTTATATATGCAACATCAACACCGGCAGAGGTAACAGAAAATCTGAACGAAACAAAATCAAAAATATATGTAACAATTGATTCAATTTATGAAAAATTAAAAACACAGTTTAAAACACCGTATTTAACAAAAACAATTATTCTTTCTGTTGCAGATGAAATGTCGTCTTTGTTAAAGTTTGGGTATAATCTTAAAAACAAAGCCCCAAAATTAACTAACGGTGAACTTTCCTGGAAAGCATTTTTGAATTGTGGTGTGAATAAAGAAGTACCTATAAACGGAAAAAATGAAGATTTGGTTGTGATGGTTTACACAGGCGGAACAACAGGTAAATCAAAAGGCGTAATGCTTTCAAACTATAATTTGAATGTTGCGGCTTTGCAATATTTGTATTGCGGTTTTGAAAGGAATAAAACATATTTATCAGTTTTACCGCCATTTATTGCATTTGGTATTACTGTTTCAATGCATATGCCTTTATCCTTTGGTTTGCAAACAGTTCTGGGAGTTTGTGTTGACCCTGCTGATATTGCCGGATTTGTGGAGAAAAATACAATAAACTACATTATTTGCGGTACTATGCAGGCGGAAAAAATGAGTATAAATTTATCTGAAAAGAAGGATTTATCTTCCTTGATTTGCTTTAGTGTAGGTGGCGATGTTCTCACACCTAAGCTTGAAAGTAAATTGAATGACTTTTTAAAACAACATAACTCAAAACTTAAAGTTGCTCAAGGTTATGCTATGTCAGAAACTTCGGCTTCAACTGCTTGTTCTTCATACACACCGGAATCAATAATTCACAGAAATGGTACTATAGGCATCCCACTTGTTTATACAAATATTAAAATTGTAGATATAGAAACAAACGAGGAGTTAACCTATAACAAAGATGGTGAAATATGCATAGAAACACCTTGCACTATGATGGGCTACTTTAAGAATGAAGAGGAAACTGCAAATGTTTTAAGAAAGCATAATGATGGTAAAACATGGGTGCACACAGGTGATATAGGCAGTGTTGACGAAGATGGATTTATTAAAATCACAGGCAGAATTAAGCGCATGATTATGACATTTGAAAATGGGGTTTTCCATAAAGTTTTTCCTAAGCTGTTGGAAGATGAATATTTAAAAAACAAATTTGTTAAATCAATTGCAGTTGTAGGTAAAACAAATCTTGAGAAAACAAATGATTTAATAGCTTTTGTAGTTGCAGAAAACGGTATTGACAAGGAAAAATTAAATTCTGAGTTAATTTCTTTTACAAAAGAGAAGTTTGAAACTTATGAGCAACCATCAAAATTTGTCTTCGTTGAAAAATTACCTCTTACCACAATAGGCAAAGTCGACTACCGTGCACTCGAAAAAGAAGCAGAGAAGTTGTAAGGAACTAAATATTTCTCCACAAGCAAAGAATAGCAGGTGACTTGAATCATAGATTCGAGTCACCTGTGAATTTATTTTATGCCATTTTTCAGAACTTATTTAAGCATCTTTCTCAATTGGTTTTTGAGCAAGATTTTAAGCACGAAATTCGCCCTAAAAAATAGAAAGAAAAAATATCTGTAAAATTTCTATAAGTGGGCAAATTTGTGGTCAAAACGGTTAAATTACGATTTCAGAAAAAAGTAAAAACCGCTGAAACCCAATGGTATCAACGGTTTTCGATGGTCCGAGTGACGAGACTTGAACTCACGACCTCTTGACCCCCAGGGACGATATATAGATACTAAACAATACTAAATACTACATATAGTGGTTTTTATTCCATTAAAAAGTCCATTTAAGCGTGTTTAATACATATATTCCATACAGTTTATTTCCAGAAGTGGCGTGGCATGTGGTCGTGAAAAGGTTTTGAATTAACCCGACAAAATGGAATTTGTCAGGATATTAATTCTTGGCTATATTCAAAAACTCTTCTATCTTCTCCGCATCCTTATATCCGAGCTGATACAATTTGTTTAACCCGATTTTGTTTCTTGTTGTTGTTTTAATTCCAAAACAATCTTTAGGATAAAGTATCAGCACTTTGCCTTGTTCTTCAAGTTCAAGAATTTCGTTTATCCTATTATGATATAATGTGTGTGACATTGTTATAGTTTTTGCAATTTGCGGATATTTAAAAAGCAATGGATTAACAAGCCATTTTGGAAAAGCAGATTTCTTATGGCTAATGGGAAGTGTCAAACAAATAATCAGCTTGTCACAACCATCTTCAAAAGCTTTTTTATATGGAATCGGGTCAGAGATACCGCCGTCGAAATATCTTCTGTTTTTAAATAAAACAGGTTGACGGGTAACTATCGGTAATGCACAGCTCGCCTTTAATAAAGTAAAATCATCATAGGCGAAATCGTTTTTATAAAAATATTTTTGTTCAGCGGTCTGTGAATCAGTTACCGCAACAACAAACTTTTTGGTTGATTTTGTAATAGCATCAAAATCCAACGGATTTTTGCCGTAACTGTTTGTTATATCGGAATAAATATATTCAAGGTTGATATACATTCCTTTGCTGAAATAATTACCTATACCCATATATTGTTTTTCAAATGAATATTCCTCATAAAAACTTTTTAATCTTCCACGCTGACCTGCTATGTATGTTATTAGATTTGCACTACCCGCAGAAACACCCAAACAATATTCAATATCAATAGAATTATCGAGGAGGTAATCAATAATACCACTTACATAGTTTCCTCTTAAACCGCCACCGATATCCATAATCCCAACCATAATACATCTCCACAAATTCAAGTTTGTCGAGTTGATTATAACACAAAACGTCGTGGGCAACAATAAATTTATTTTGTTTTCGATTTGGTTTCGTCTTAATTTATTTTCTTTTCGGTTGGATTTTTTCGTGTTCAGGGTGTGAAAATTTTGTACGCACAAAGAAAAGGAGCAGAGAAATCTGCTCCTGAAATTTTGTATTATTGTTTCATAAAGAACTCGACAAATTGGAATTTGGCGTTCTTTTACTCAATTTTAATATCAAGTGAACGCAGTAAGTTCTCTACCTCAGGGTAAGAAAAACGTGCGTCCTTCATTTTACAACTCATAACATCTACCTTATATCCCACGGCATTCCTGAAATCCGACTTGCAAATGTCGCATTTTAAAAATTCTGTATCTGACAAATCGCAAGTGTTAAAACTACTTTCAGTAAGATTACATTCCGCAAAGGTTGATGACAGTATATCCATTCCGCTGAAATCAAATTTCTTAAGATTCATTTTTGAAAAAATATTGTATTTCAGATTGCAATTTGTGATTGCTTGTATGGGTTCTTTAAAACCGTTTGCCGAAGCAAACAAACTCCAATTTACTCCCGATATACGGCAATTATCAAATTTCAAAAAGCTTATTTCTGAACTAATGCTCTTTATTTCCAAAATCTGACACTCAATGAAATCACACTCTGAAAATCTGCAACGATTCAGTGTGCATCCTTTAAAAGAACAATTTAAAAATTTGCAGTCAATAAATTCGTATGTATCTACTACATATTCCGAAAGATGAATATTTTCAAAAATCTCGCCTTCAAAATATTTTTTATGCATATAATAATATCTCCATAATTTCTTGTTTGTTGATGTGATTATACCATACAATACGAATTGCTACAATAAGAATATAGCAATTGACGTGTTTTAAAGGTGAACAAAATTTACACCACATTAAACAAAGAAAAGCATTCTCTTCTTCCTTGATGGGGATGTTTTTGTTTTTTATCTAAATCAATTCACAATCGCATAGCAATTTAACTAACATACACCCTCACCAAATATGCAAAATGTGGAAATTCCTCGTAAACTGTAAAAAGTTATGTAGCTTTTCGTACTTTTTGTCATATATAAGTAGAGGGTGATTTGTTTTTTCAATTTTACACCTCACAAAGTCCCTTTCATAGTATCAGTTTTGGTTGAAAAATGTAAAAAAATGTATTATAATATACTTTGTGTAATTGTGTCCAAATTTATCCTTTTTAGAGGTGCGTATGAAACTTATTGATAACATAAACGAAACTTTAAAAGATAATTTATCAATGGATATAAAACAAGGTAGTAAACTTTCTATTGCTGCGGCTTGTTTTTCAATTTATGCCTTTCAGGAGTTAAAAGAAGAATTGAAAGGTATAGATGAGTTGCGTTTTATATTCACTTCACCGACATTTACAACAGAAAAAGCGAAGAAAGAAAAGCGTGAATTTTATATACCTCGACTGAATAGAGAACGTAGCTTATATGGTACTGAATTTGAAGTTAAGCTTCGCAATGAATTGACTCAAAAAGCTATTGCAAAAGAGTGTGCTGAATGGATAAAAGAAAAAGTAACATTTAAATCAAACGTTACTAATGAAAATATGATGGGCTTTATAAATGTTGATGATAGCAACTATATGCCTGTTAATGGTTTTACAACTGTTGATTTAGGTTGCGAAAGAGGTAACAATGCTTACAACATAGTTCAAAAAACTGAAGCACCATTTTCAAATGCTTATATTGATTTATTCGATAGTTTATGGAATGATTCAAATAAGCTTCAGGAAGTTACAGATGAAGTTATTGAAAATATAAGTACTGCCTACACGGAAAATGCACCAGACTTTTTATATTTTGTAACACTCTATAATATCTTTAACGAATTTCTCGAAGATATTTCTGAAGATGTTTTACCAAACGAAGCAACCGGATTTAAAGATAGTAAAATCTGGAGTATGCTTTATAACTTCCAGAAAGATGCTGTTCTTGCAATCATAAATAAACTTGAAAAATATAATGGTTGTATTCTTGCCGATAGCGTTGGTCTTGGTAAAACTTTTACTGCACTTGCAGTAATTAAATATTATGAAAACAGAAACAAATCTGTGCTTGTTTTATGTCCTAAAAAATTAACTAATAACTGGAATACATATAAAGACAATTACATAAACAACCCTATAGCTTGTGACAGGTTAAGATATGATGTTCTTTATCATACAGACCTCAATCGTGAACATGGCACTTCAAACGGTCTTGATTTAGAACGTCTTAATTGGGGCAACTATGACCTTGTTGTTATAGATGAATCTCATAACTTCCGTAATGGTGGTAAACTTGTTGAAAATCCTGAAGAAGACGAGAAAGAAAACCGTTATGTAAAGTTGTTGAAAAAGGTAATTCGTGCAGGTGTAAAAACTAAAGTTTTAATGTTGTCTGCAACACCTGTAAATAATAAGTTTTTAGATTTGAAGAATCAAATAGCTCTTGCCTATGAAGGTCAATCAGAAAATATTGATGGTAAACTCAATATTAATCGTTCAATTGACGATGTTTTCAAAAATGCACAAAAAGCGTTTAATACATGGAGCAAATGGGAACCTGAAGATAGGACAACTTCAAATCTTTTAAGAATGTTAGATTTCGATTTCTTTGAAGTTCTTGATAGTGTAACTATTGCTCGTTCAAGAAAGCATATTCAAAAGTATTATGACACTACAGATATTGGTACTTTTCCTACAAGACTTTCACCCAAATCAATGTATCCACCACTTACTGATTTGACTGATGCAATTACTTATAACCAGATTTTTGAGCATCTTTTAAAATTAAGTCTTTCAATTTATACTCCATCTTTTTTTATTCATGAAAGTAAAGCGGATAAATATGCCGAAATGTTTGACAAAAATAGCCTTACTCAGATTGGTCGTGAGCAGGGCATACGTCGTCTTACTGCAATAAACTTGATGAAGAGAATGGAAAGTTCTGTGTATTCGTTCAATCTTACAATGCAGAGAATTAAAGATTTAATCAGTAATACCATCAGTATAATTGATGAATTTGAAAGTAATTCTGAAAGACAGTTAGTTTTAACAGATATTTCAGATATTGAAGAGTTTGATGGCGAAGACCAGAATGATGATATCTTCTCATTCGGTAAAAAGGTGAAAATTGACCTTGCAGATATGGACTATGTATCGTGGCGTGATTCGCTTGAAAAAGATAAAGATGTTCTCGAATTGCTTACACTTATGGTTTCAGATATTACACCAGAACACGATTCTAAATTACAAGAACTTTATGGTGTTATTGATGAAAAAATAAATAAACCTATCAATGCGGGTAATAAGAAAATTATTATATTCACTGCTTTTGCTGATACTGCAAATTATCTTTATGACAATGTAAGTAAATATTTAAAAGCAAAATATGAAATAAATACTGCTATGATTTCAGGTTCGGTAGAAGGTAAGTCAACTTGCAAAAATCTTCGTAATGATTTGAACACAGTTCTTACTTGTTTTTCACCAATATCAAAAGGTAGAGATTTATTCCCGAGTATGCCAAAAGATGATATTGACTGCCTTATTGCAACCGACTGTATTTCAGAAGGTCAGAACTTGCAGGATTGTGACTATTTGATTAACTATGACATTCACTGGAACCCGGTTCGTATTATTCAGCGCTTTGGTAGAATAGACCGTATTGGTAGTAAGAACGAAAGAATTCAACTTGTGAATTTCTGGCCGAATGTTACTCTTGATGAATACATAAACCTCAAAGCAAAAGTTGAAACAAGAATGAAAATTGTTGATATGACTGCTACGGGTGATGATAACCTTTTAGTTGATGAGTTAAGTGGTGAAGAAAAAACCGACCTTGAGTACAGAAAGTCGCAGCTTCAACGTCTTCAGGAAGAAGTTGTAGATATTGAAGATATGGCAACAGGCATTTCTATTATGGATTTAGGTCTAAATGAATTTAGATTAGATTTACTTGAATATGTAAAAGACCACGACGACCTTGATAAAACTCCGTTTGGTCTTCATGCGGTTGCACCAAAATCTGAAGATGCACCAGAAGGTGTGATTTATGTTCTTAAAAACAGAGAAACTGGTGTTAATATTGATAATAAAAACAGACTTCATCCGTTCTATATGGTTTATATAAGTAAATCTGGTGAAGTTATTTGTGACCATCTTTCACCAAAAGAAATGCTTGATAAAATGCGACATATTTGTAAGGGTAAAAAACAAGCAATTCCAGAATTATATCGTGAGTTCAATAAAGAAACTCGTGATGGCAGAAATATGAAAGAATTTTCAAACTTGTTAGGACAAGCAATTTCTTCAATAATTGAAGTTAAAGAAGAAAGTGATTTAGATTCTTTCTTGAGTGGCGAAAATGTAAGTTTCTTAAATAATGAAATAAAAGGTCTTGATGACTTTGAACTTGTTTGTTTCTTGGTCGTTAAATAGGGGTTGATTAAATGGCTAAAGAGCCTAATTCCAATGGAATGCATATTGAATATCATACTGTGGATCGCAAAAAAGAAAAAGCAGCTGATTGCATTTATCTTGATGAAAAAAGAATATGTCGAAACAAAAATTGCCACGAATATTTATCTAAATGCTTTGCTTCAACTGCGTGTACTTTAAGGGTTAAATCAACTGATAAACCAGAACAATCCCCGGCAAAGAATAATAGTACAATAAAAAAGAAACACATTGTAGATGTTTGTTGTACTTTGCCTTTAAACTGCGAAATTGAAAACAGAACTTTTGGTAAAGGTACTTTTAAAGAGTTTAATAGAAAATCAAGAGTAATTTATATTGATTTTGGTGAAAGAGGCGTTAGAGGTTTCCAATACCCAGAAAGTTTTTATAATGGCTTTTTGTCAGTTTCAAGTGAATTGAAAAAGTGTGTAAAAAATGATAGGCACAAAGCAAGAAAAAGGTGATTAAATGCTCGGTCTTCCAAAATCAACAGAACTTTCAAAGCAACTACCTAAAAAATTGATTTATGAAAAGTTTAATATGAGTAATGCGGAAAAAGAACGTATAGATACCGATATTTCCCGAATTACTATTGTTAATGAAGTTTCACCTACAAGAGTTAATATTGTAGCTGGTGAAACAGTAAAATCATTTTTTGTGGTTCTTGTTCAGTTGAAAAATAAGAGTTTTAATGAGAAAAACATTATTAAAATAACAAAGTTTATTCCACAAAATATTCTTTTTATACTTGAATGTGAAAATGAAGCAAAACTTGCGGTTTTTCGTGCTGGTCAACTTCTGCAAAGTGAGTGGTCTGCTAAAGAAAGTCACACTATTCAATTAAAAGGTTTAAATTTTGATAGCTTGTGGGAGAATGTAATAATTCAGATCGGTAGTTTAGAACTTGAAAAGGATAACACACTCGACGAACAAATCGCAGTAGATGAAAAGCGTGCGAAGATAGAAAAAGAAATAACTCGTTTAGAAAAATTAGCACGGGCAGAAAAACAGCCAAGAAAGAAATTTGAACTTGTTGAACAAGTGAAAAAATTAAAAAATGAACTTGGTGGAACATAATTGTATCTTGAAAGGGGGAAAATTGAGTGTCGAAAAAAGGTAGTTTCTTGGATAATCCGTTTGGAGGAATGTTTGACTTTAACCGTGACGGAAAAGAAGATTTTGGTGAACAATGGCTTGCTTATAAAATTTTTCAAGAATGCACCAAAGAAGATAATGACGATGCTGACTTGAACTTTGATGACGACGATTTTTCTCCTTCAACAACTTACCAGTGGAGAACTCGGGTTGAAGTTGATTATAGTTTGGGGGTATATCCTGAGCATTATGAAACCGAAGAGGAATATTTAGAAGCATTTAATGAAGCAAAATATGCCTGGCGGGAAGATTGTGAAGATGGATATGAATACGGCATATTTCCGGATGATTATGAAACAGAAGATGAATACAATGAAGCTCTTGAAGAAGCAGCGGAAGAATTTGGTGTTGCTGACTGTAACAATACAATAAATTTAGAATTAAAAGTTTCTGTAGGATTTTCTGAAACAGATAAGTTGGAAACAATAAAGGAAAGTGATTTTCCTAATAAGCGCAGATATAAAGCAGCTTATACTTTGGCAAACGATTATCTTTGCTATTCAAATAAAGAAAGAGAAAATCGCGTTAAAGATTGTTGTGAATTCATTCTTGAAAATGCAGATACAATTCTTGCTGCAAATTACTGTACCTGTGATTACGGGTTTATTTATGCACAAGCAGTGAAAGATAATTTTACTTTGCCGGTTTCTCTTCCTGAAGAAGATGAAAAACCAGAGTATAATATCATAGAGATAATGAAAAAAATTTCTAAAAAAGATGTTAACCTTGCTTTGCAAGTATGGCGTTGGTTAGTAGAGAATTTCTTACCATATTCTCAATATACACCAAGAGGTAAAGAAGAACTTACTTTGCATATAATAAATCATTTTTTTTATATGCCTGATAACTTCAAACCTGCGCTTGCTCACTATTTGAATGATAACCCAGAATTTTGTGACACAATTATGTCTGCACACGAAGAAGTTGCTTCATATTTATCTAATCTTATCTGCGTATGTATTCAGGAAGAACTTTTTGAATTAGCAAACCGCTTGTTTGAGTATGGTCTTGAAAAAGCCGATGGAAAATGGAAAGAAATTAACGGATTTGTAAGCAGTATAATAAGTTTTAGCAAAACTTATTCTGAACTTGAAACAATAGAGTATTTCCAAAGTGCCATGCTTCCACTTGTAAAAGCGATAGATATTGGAATGGTACAGGATGAAATTGAGGGATGGGAAAAAGAAATTGCTGAATACGTTGCTTATATAGAAAAAGACTGCGAGCAATATGCTTATACCCGTAAAAACGCTTGGCGAAAAACAGCACCGGATGGTTCAGAGTATGGAATGAATCCTCGTTGGTATAATAGCGAGGAAGAATATCTTGCTGATTTGAATGAACATAAATACGGTTGGCGAAACTGGTGGACCAATCGGGATACTTTAGGACTTGATCCAACTGCATTTGAAACAAATGACGAGTTCTTAAAGGCTTTTTCTGCTCAAAGGGAAGAAAACCGTCGAAAGGAGCAAGAGCAGAAAGAAAAACAAAGGCAAAATGATTTACAACGAAAAAGACTTGAACAACAAAAAGCTGTTGATGACGGTAATATTTACACAATTTGCGGTGTATCTTTCACACACGCTTCTCACCCGTATCACTATAAGACAAACGACCAAACCATAAAAATTGGTGATACCGTTATTGTTCCTGTTGGAGATAAAAAGGCAGAAGGTACAGTGATTTCAATCGGACAGTACACAAGACAAGCTGCACCATTTCCTATAGATAAGATAAAAAGCATAATTTCAAAAGTATAGGGGTATGAATATGAATTTTGGTGAATCTGTATTATTTGCATCCATTATGACGTTGATGGATGAAGTTAAAAGCAAAAAGCCAAGTGGTACACAAGCTGTATCGCAACCAAATAGTACAGATATAAAGTTCACATTTGAGAATTTAAAGGTAAAGGATAAGCTTATTTCATTGGCAGAGCAGTTGTTTACTAAAGCAAATGAGGCAAGTAATACATTTGTTGAAATGGATATTCCGCTAATGATATCTTCTCTTATAGTAGGTTGTATTTATGAGTCTGTTAAATCTATATCTGGTGATTACGAAACCCAAAGCAAGATTTTCGACTACGCTGTGAAATATTGTAATGTTCAAACCGAATTTACCTGGGATACTCTTCAAAGCGATGAAGAAGTAGAAAGCGTATTGAAACAATTATATGAAATGACATTAAACGTGGTGTTTGTCGCATCTTCGGTTAGTGGTGCAAATGATATAAGCAATGATTTTATCAGAGTGATTACCGAGTTGATGGACTATATGGAGCAGTCAATAATATATCGTTTCGCTTCCGTATCTTTTTCACAAAGACCGCCTTTAGTTGCTCTTGATATGATTATAGCAGCTATGAAAAGAGAGATGCATAGGTTAGAAGAAGAGGATCCATCTCTCAAAGAAGAATCTGTGAATCAAATTGAAGGTAGTTCGGCAAACAGTTCAGGTGGCTGTTACGTGGCAACGGCAGTTTACGGCTCTTATGATTGCCCTCAGGTATGGACTCTTCGTAGATTCAGAGATTACTCTTTAGCTAAGAGTTGGCTTGGTAGGTCATTCATTCGTTTCTACTATGCAACAAGCCCTACACTTGTTAAATTATTTGGACACACAAATTGGTTCAATGTTGGATGCAGAAAAATACTTGATAAATTTGTAGATAAACTTATGGCAGATGGATATGAAAATACCTACTATGCCGATGATGTAAAAGACAAAATTGATTGCACCAAATAAGGCTGTGCAGAAAGA
Source organism: uncultured Clostridia bacterium (assembly GCA_937916395.1). Lineage (GTDB taxonomy): Bacteria > Bacillota > Clostridia > Oscillospirales > Acutalibacteraceae > DTU089. The sequence continues at coordinate 47,727 of CALFTN010000089.1, forward strand.
AAACAACCGAAAAATAAATTTGAATTGGTGCAGAAAATAAAGGAGTTGCAAGCGCAAACAGTATGAAAGATTTTTGGTTTAAGCATAAAAAAATAATAACTGAAATAGTCGTATGGAGCATAGCTGCCATTGTATTTATTTTTGCTATCCCGATTGGAATTAACTGGGTGTATAAATTTCCGGCATCTTTACCGATTTTTGCAATGGATTGGGAAGCTAAAGATGTTTTAGCTTTTTACGGTTCTTTATTAGGGGCTGCCGCAACTATTTTTGTTCTTACAGAAACTATTAATTTTACACGCGAGAACCAAAAGGAAGAACGCAAATTATCAATTAAACCTTATTTGGAAACGCAAAAATATAATTATACTAATTTTGATAACTTTCCTGAAGATAAAAACATTATCTATATGGAAATAAAACCTAATATTAAAACATATCAAGGCGCACTTCCCGAAGATATCAGGTATATAATTGAAGTTGAAAAACAAAAGATTTCCGACCGAGATTATATTATGAAAACAAAAGAATATTTTGAAGAAAAATATCTTCTATATTATGAAATATCAAATTGTGGAGCTGGCAATGCAATAAATGTTGTTCTTAAAATTAATAACGACACAATTATTCCAGCTTTCTGTATAACTACAAACTCACCTAAGAAGATTATGTTTATATTACATAATGATTTGTTAGAAGGTACTGAAAACAAAGATTATAAATTTGAGTTGGCTTTTGAATATACGGATATTGCTTCTTTGGGTAGTTATTATCAATCAGAAGAAGTAATACTTTTGAAAAGAAATAGGCTAATAACATATCAAAAAGAAAGTGGATTTTTATCAAAACCGAAAGAGATAGCGGTAAAACAAAAGGTTGATTAAAAAGCATTAGGATATGACAGTAAGGAGGGTGTTGGATGCCTGTTGCAGAAAGAGAAGCAGTTCGTTTCACAGAATTTCCAGAGATAATAGATGATTATTTTAAAAAGAATGTTGTAAGGGTTGATGTTATACCTTCAACACTTCTTCAAGATGTTGATGGTAGATGTACTGATTTTGAAATCGTTAGTGCGAAACGATACAAGCAATATCTTGAACAAGAAATTGAATTTTGGGAAACAAATGACTCACAAAATATATTTAAAATATTTGCAGATGTTTCATCTTATAAACAAGCTCTTGCACGATTTGAAAATGCTGTTCAGTTTGCTGAAAAAGGTTCTTCATATGAGAGCAACTGCAAAAACGAATTAAGCAGAAGTGTAAATGCAATAAATGGAAAATGGGTTTATTCAAGAACAACTATTGCAAAATATTTAGTAGAAAAATGTGTAGATTGTTCTTCACAATATATAGAAGGATTATATCGTGGTCTTTCAAGCAATAGAACGCAAAATATTTCTATGAGTGTTGATATGGTTGAGGGAATGGGTGCAGCATTTGTATTTCTTAAGTCCTTTAATCAGATTCCTAAATACACTAAGGAAGATTTTACGAAATTAAAAGAGAATATCGACGAAGCAAACAAGGGTTATATGGAATTGGATAGCCGTTATACAAATTCCTTTAGAGCACACGAAGAAATGGTTGCTTCTTTAAAAGAAAAAGAAAAAAATCACATTGCGGATATGAAACAAAACTCAGATGAGTTTTTCGCAGAAAGTTTGAAGAAACTTAATGATTTGGAGGTACTGTACAAAGAAAAATTGAAATTACAGGCTCCTGCTGAATATTGGGAAAAACTTGAAAAAGCTTATCTTAAAAAGGGTATTATATGGGTAGCCTTGAGCGTTGTAATTGCGGGTCTTACATTATTGGTGTCAATACTTCTTTTGAGAGAATTGCCAAATCTCTTTACAAAAAATCCTCAATGGATAGAAGTATTTAAGAATTCTGCAATTTTTACAGTTGCGTTGAGTATTTGTATTTATATTTTGAGGCTTTTTGTGAAATTAGCAACAAGCTCATTCCATCTTTCGCGTGATGCAAAAGAAAGAAATAACTTGTCGTATTTCTACCTTGCGTTAAAAAATGATGGTTCTGTTAGCGATAAAGAACGAATTATTGTTTTGAATTCACTGTTTAGTAGAGCTGATACTGGTCTTTTGAAAGGTGATTCTTCACCTACAATGCCGACAAGTGCAAGCGATGTAATAAATAGCTTAATAAAATAATATGGGTTTATTTTTAATAATTGTTTTAGTCACACGAATTAGAATACTGAAATACTATTTTCTTATTTAGTTTTGTTGAAAGGATTGTAAGAGTGGGAGTTAACGAAATATTAAAACAATATGGTAATAAATTATCTGAGTTTAAAGTTTCTGATGAACTGGTTGAAAGAGGTAAAATGTTGGTAGAAAAATTCCTACCTGTTATCAGACACATTGCTTTTGATGATTTTAAAGAAAATGTTGAAAATAATAGATTTGAAGATGCATATTCTTCTGATGTTTTTAGAACTATAAGAGGTTTGTGCTCCGAAAATAATACTCGAATTTTAAAACAAGGCACGAAGGTGTATAGAGCCAGGATAATTGATATAAATGATTTATACACTGCATCAAAGGGTATTGATTTCATCAACGGAGTTTTAATAGGGTATGATTGGTTAAATTCAAAAGAACCACCAATAGGTCTTTCTCCAGATGGTAGAGCTAATAGCAAATATTCTTCTTACTTTTATTGCTCTAATAATCCTAATACTGCAGCGTGTGAGGTTAAGCCAAATATAACTGATTACATATCTTTGGCAAGTTTTGAAATAAAGAAAGATTTAAAGTTGATTGAATTAACCGAAAGTCCAACAAACGATGATAATTCAGACGATGTTGAGTTTAGAAATATGATTTCCCGATATTTCTCTATTCCAATCAAAGACTCTCAAAACTATAAGCTGACTCAATTTATAAGTGATGAAATAAGAAAATCCGGAATTGATGGTTTGTGTTATAAGAGTTACTTTACTGGAGCTATGAATTATGTCATATTTAACTGTTGTATGAGTAATATTGAATTTTCTAAAAGTAAGGTATTAAAATTGCATTCTCAAAAACTGTTTTTTATTGATTTTTCAAATGAGAAAGTTCTTCAGACGACTTGTGAAACTGATGTTGAACCTGAAAAAATTTTAAGTGAGAAATGCTACTTGTTTGAAATAATTGAGAGTGCACACAAGAGAAATATCCTTGAGGAGGACGAAGATAATGGATAAATTGAAAATGCATAGCGTTAATAAGGTGGATGAAAATATTGAAAAAATTGGGAAATTATTCCCGAACTGTGTCACCGAGCGAAAGAATGAGAAAGGTGAAGTGGAGTATGCCATTGACTTTGATATGCTTAAACAGGAACTTTCTGATGTTGTGGTAGAAGGTAACGAAGAACGTTATCAATTCACTTGGCCTGATAAGAAAAAGTCCATTCTTCTCGCCAATGCTCCTATTGCAAAGACCCTCCGTCCTTGCCGTGAAGAAAGCGTTGATTTTGATAACACTGAGAACCTTTATATTGAAGGCGATAACCTTGATGTTTTAAAGCTTTTACAGGAAACATATCTCGGTAAAATCAAAATGATTTACATAGATCCGCCTTACAACACTGGTAACGACTTCGTTTATAACGACGATTTTGCGGAGAGTGCTGATGAATATCTCGCTAATAGCGGTCAATTTGATGAAGATGGTAATCGTCTTGTTGTCAATACTGAAAGCAACGGCAGATATCACACTGATTGGCTTAATATGATATATCCTCGATTGAAACTTGCGAAAGATTTACTTACTGATGACGGTGTAATATTTATCAGCATCGATGACTACGAACAAGAAAATTTAAAAAAGTGCTGTGATGAAATTTTTGGTTCATCTAATTTTATTACACAAATTGTTTGGGAACGTTCTTACGCACCAATCAATATGGTTAAGCATTTTTCAAAAAGTCACGATTATATATTATGTTACGCAAAGAAAATAGAAGAGGCTGTATGTAATGGGTTACCTCGTCCCGAATCGACGGATTCAAAATACGGCAACCCAGATAATGACCCTCGTGGTTTGTGGAGAACTGACAACTTGTCAGTTGGTCCTGTAATTGAAGAGAAAGTTTATGAAATTACAACTCCAAGTGGCAGAAAATGTTGGCCTCCAAAAGGACGTTGTTGGTTATATACCAAAGAAAGATACGAAGAAATGGTTGCAGATAACAGAATATGGTTTGGGGAAGATGGCAATAATGTTCCTGCTCCTAAAAGATTCTTGTCCGAAGTAAAACAAGGATTAACACCTATGACCATCTGGAAATATACAGATGTTGGACATACCCAAGATTCAATGCGTGAACTTCGTGAATTGTTTGATGGCGAAAAAGTGTTTGATTATTCTAAACCGATAAAGTTAATGAAGCAATTAGTTAGACTATACACAAAAGAAAATGACTTAGTTTTAGATTTCTTCTCTGGTTCTGCCTCAACTGCCCACGCTGTTATTGAGTTAAATTCAGAAGATTGCAAAAACAGACGTTTTTTGATGGTTCAATTGCCCGAAGAAACTTCTCCCAAAAGCGACGCTAATAAACTTGGTTATAAAACCATTTGCGATATCGGTAAAGAACGTATCCGCCGAGCTGGAGAAAAAATAAAGGCAACTAATAAAAAAATAACTATAACACACGAAATAACTCCGGTCCAAGAAGTTTCGTTGGATGATACTGGATTTACCTTTCAACAAACAATGTTTAAAGAATATAAAGGTGAAACAAAGCTGGATATAAAAGATTTACATATCGATAATCTTGATACAGGCTTCCGTGTTCTCAAACTTGATAGTACAAATATGAAGGATGTTTATTATAACCCAGAGGAATTCGAAGCAACTCTCTTTGATAGCCTTGAAGATAATATCAAAGAGGACAGAACACCTGAAGATTTACTTTTCCAGGTTATGCTTGACCTTGGTATTCTTCTTTCAAGCAAAATTGAAGAAACTAAAATTGTAGGCAAGAAGGTATTTAATGTTGCAGACGATTTCTTAATTGCTTGCTTTGATGAAAATGTAACAGACGAAACTATTACTGCCATTGCAAAACAGAAACCATATTATTTTGTAATGCGTGACAGCTCAATGGCATCTGACAGTGTTGCAACAAACTTCGACCAAATCTTCGCAACCTACAGCCCTGAAACAGTAAGGAAGGTGCTGTGATGCTTGTTGATTTTATTATTGGCGTTGCGGCATCAATTGTCGCAAGTGTCATTTGTGGTTTTTTTACTAAGAAAGTATTTGGAAAAAACAGTGATGTGTTAACTTCGATTTATATCATTTACACTTCTTTTTCCGCTTTTGTTTTTGTTATTCTGTTAGCCTTTGTTTTAAGTGGAAACATACAAAATGCTTTTGCAACGTTAACAGGTCAAGGTGCCTTTACGCTTCTTAGATATGTTTCTTCGCTCTTTTGGATTCTATTTCTTAATGTAACAATTGTAACTATAACTTTCATAATTGTTAGACAGATAGAATTATCACAAAAGAGTATGGATAAAGCGCGTAAGGAAATGATAAATTATTATAATTCTCTTAACAAGGAGAGTGATAATAAATGAAATTCAATTTTAAAATACAACAATACCAAACTGACGCGGTTGAAGCAGTTGCAAGAGTTTTTAATGGTCAAGGTCTTGCAGAGAGTGTTGGTTATAGAAGAGATTTAGGTGTTTGGGAAGAAAAAGAGCAACTTTCGCTTGATTCTTATGATGAAATAAATGATATTGGTTATAAGAATGAAGCTGTAAGCCTTTCTGACGAACAGTTATTGAAAAATATTCAAGAGCTTCAGAGCGAAAACAATATTAAACTTTCTCACGAGCTTATAAAGTCCTTGGGCAGATGTAGCCTTGATATTGAAATGGAAACCGGTACAGGTAAAACTTATGTTTATATCAAAACTATGTTCGAACTTAACAAGCGATATGGTTGGAGCAAGTTTATTGTTGTTGTTCCGTCTATTGCCATCCGCGAAGGTGTTAAAAAATCTTTTGAAATAACATCAGAGCATTTTATGGAACACTATGGTAAGAAAGCTCGTTTCTTTATTTATAATAGTTCTAACCTTAACCAACTTGATAACTTTTCTTCAAGTTCAGGCATAAATGTAATGATTATAAATACCCAGGCTTTTGCATCATCTCTTAAAGAGGATGGTAAGAGCAAAGAGGCTCGTATTATTTATTCTAAGCGAGATGAGTTCGGTTCACGTCGTCCTATTGATGTTATTAAGGCAAACAGACCCATTTTAATTCTTGATGAGCCTCAAAAAATGGGTGGCGATGTAACACAAAAGGCACTCAAGAATTTTAATCCGTTGTTTAGTCTTAACTATTCAGCGACACACAAAACACAACATAATCTTGTTTATGTGCTTGATGCTCTTGATGCTTATAATAAACGGTTAGTTAAAAAGATTGAAGTCAAAGGTTTTCAGGTTAAGAATTTCCGTGGTACCGATAAATATTTGTATCTTGAAAAGATTGTTCTTTCAAAAAACAAACCGCCTATGGCTAAAATTGAGCTTGAAATAGCTTATAGTACAATCAATCGCGAAACTCGTATTCTTGGTGTTGGTGAAGATTTGTATTATATTTCGAAAGAAATGGAGCAATACAAGGGGTATGTTATTTCTGATATTGACCCTATAAGAAACACTGTAACATTTACTAATGGTGAGGTTATTACTGCTGGTGAAGTAGTAGGCGATATTTCAGAAAATGATATGCGCCGAATTCAAATAAGAGAAACCATTCTTTCACACTTTGAAAAGGAAGAAAAACTTTATAATAAAGGTATTAAAACACTTTCACTTTTCTTTATTGATGAAGTTTCAAAATATCGTCAGTATGATGAAAATGGTGACGAACTTCTTGGTGAATATGGAAGAATGTTTGAAGAGGAATACATAAACATTCTTAATGATTATATTACTCTTTATGATACACCTTATCAGAAGTATCTTAAATCAACTTGTGTAGATGTCAGTGCAGTTCATAAAGGATATTTCAGTATTGATAAAAAGACTGGTAGAAGTATAGATAGTGCTCTTAAAAAAGGTAGTGAATTTTCAGACGATATTTCTGCTTATGACCTTATTCTTAAAAACAAAGAACGTCTTTTGAGCTTTGAAGAACCTACAAGATTTATATTCTCTCACTCTGCACTTCGTGAGGGTTGGGACAACCCTAATGTATTCCAGATTTGTACATTAAAACATTCTGATAGTAACACAGCAAAGCGACAAGAAGTTGGTCGTGGTCTTCGTCTTTGTGTAAATCAGGCTGGTAACAGAATGGATGTCGAAAGTTGTGGTGATACTGTTCACGATATAAATATGCTTACTGTTATTGCAAGTGAAAGTTATAAAGATTTTGTAAAAGACTTACAGTCTGATATTAAAACAATGCTTTATGACAGACCTACTGTAGCTACAAGTGATTACTTTAAAGGTAAGACTGTTAAGGTTGATGATGTACCTACTTTAATCGATTCTAAAACAGCTGATGCTATTGAATTCTATCTTATTCAGAATGGTTATGTTGATATGGATAGAAAGGTTACAGATAAATACAGAGCAGATGTTGAAATGAATACTGTTGCAGCTTTACCAGATAATCTTAAACCAATGGCAGAAGGTATTCATAAACTTGTTCAGTCTGTTTATGATGACAGTATTCTTGAAAGTATGTTTAGTGATGGTCACAGTACGAAAGTTACAGAAAACCCATTAAACGATAATTTCTTTAAAAAGGAATTCCAGAATTTATGGAAGCAGATTAACCATAAATATGCTTATACTGTAAATTTTGATAGTGATGAACTTATTAAGAAATCAATTGACCATATAAATGCTAAATTATTCGTTTCAGAACTTCAGTATACAACAACAGTTGGTCGTCAGAAGGATGATATGACTGAAAATGAAATTAATCGAAGCGAAAGCTTTAGTGGTGAAAAGAGTAGAACAAAAACACTCAAGCACGCAGGTCAAAGCAAAATTAAATATGACCTTGTCGGTAAAATTGCTGGTGCAACATTGTTGACGCGTAAAACTGTTGTAACAATTCTCAAAAGCCTCAGAGAAGATAAAATTTATATGTTTAAAAATAACCCTGAAGAATTTATTTCTAAGGTTAGTAAACTTATAAATGAACAAAAAGCTACAATGATTGTTGAACATATTTCATACAATGAAATTGATGGTGAATACGACAGTGCAATATTTACTGCAGAGAAAAGTACACAGACTATTGATAAAGCATTTAAAGGTGCTAAATCAATTCAGGATTATGTGTTTACAGATGGTTCTGCTGAAAAGAGTGTAGAACGCCGATTTGCAGAAGATTTAGATGCGGCAGAAGAAGTTTGTGTATATGCTAAACTTCCAAAAGGTTTCCATATACCAACACCAGTTGGTAATTATTCACCTGACTGGGCTATTGCGTTTTATGAAGGTACAGTAAAACACATTTATTTTGTTGCTGAAACAAAAGGTACAATGGATTCACTCGAACTCCGTCCTATTGAACAGGCAAAGATAAAATGTGCCAAAAAACTCTTTAATGAACTTTCAACTAACAATGTTAGATACCACGAAGTAGATAGTTATCAGAGTTTACTTAATATTATGAGTACGTTATAAAATTAAAGCACAAGATGTTTAATCTTGTGCTTTAATAAATATTTCTCTGGACTTTCTAAAACTTCTGTGGTATATGTTTGTGTTGCATGAAAGGGGTGCAACATATGAAAACGATAGAAGATTTATATTTAGGCAAGATAAGTCCGTGTGAGAATATGATTCGTGGTAATGATAAGTACAAGGATTTACTACGATTGTATTCGAGCAACCAGGAAAAGTTATTATCAACGCTCACAGAAGAACAGAAAGAACGATATGAAAAGATACACGATTGTGCAGATGAGCTGTGCAACGAACTTGAAAAACAATCGTTCATAAATGGGTTCAGTTTAGGTGTCCAACTTGTGACAGAATCACTGAAGAGGTACGATTAGAACTATCACAAAATCTCGCCCAGTTCAGCCTACAAATGCCCAAATAAACGACTTAACACCGAGAGTAAGGTAAAACCTCGCTCTTGGTGTTATTTTATTTTTGTGGCCAAACTGATGGGAAATATATTGTGAAATATTTAAAGTAACGCTCATGAATGTGGGCGTTATTTTTTTGCGAAAATTTTTAAAAATTTTGAAGTTAGGATGTCCTATTTTGAGGTGTGAAATGTCCGTTGTCAAGTAGAGTGGATTTTAAAATTTTATGGAATTTTGGTACTCAAATTCTAAAAAAATTCCCAAGTAATAGATAGAAAGTGTTTTGATTTAAAAAATAATTTCGTGCAAATGTGAAAAAAGTCGCTAATAACGGGGGTGAGAGATAAATAATGTAAACAAATTATAAACTTTGAAAAAATATGGTTCTCAAAATCAAAAAAAGTCAGCCGTATAAAGAATGAGGGGTAAAAATTGTAAACAAATTATAAAACCTCATAATTTTTTGGCCAAAACTCAAAAAAGGTCGCTAATACAAGGTAGTAAAAGACAGAAATAATTGCAAACAAATTTTAAGTTTTTCAAAAATGAGGTTATCAAAATCTAAAAAATTAGCAAGTAAGAAGTAGAAGGGTATTTTGATTTTAAAAATAATTTGGTGCAAATTTAAAAAAATTAAGCAATAAGGGAGTAAGAGATAAAAACTTGTAAACAAATTATAAAGTTTCAAAAAATTCGTTTATCAAAATCAAAAAAATTAAGCAGTAAGAGGATGAGGGGGGAAATATGAAAAGATTTATCAAAAAAGATTTTTAAAACTTTTCGTTTTTAGGAATAAATCATATTCCCTGTGTCGGGGAATATATGGAAGGCAAAATTTCCGTGTACCTTGAAAATTTAATAAGTCTGCCAGCAGGATATGTGGAGCATGTGGATTGAGCGATGACAGCAGAAGAAATTCTGTACCGTAGGAGAAAGGTGCGAAAGCACTCTCGAAAGAGAATCGGTAAGCCAACCACTCCTACAAAACGAGATTGGAAAGATGTCAGGAACGATGTTGGGTGAGACAGACTAAATGTGATTCAGGAGAAGGACTTGTAAACTTTCTCTTATGAGGATGGCTCTTGAATTGCAAAAATAAATTACAAGGAGTTGAAAGTTAAAAGTACAAATTCAAGTTGTAAATAATACATCTCATAAAACAAAACGAAAGAAGGTGAAAAAATGAAAACGTGTAAATTTAAATCTTATGATGAACTGCCCATCTTTTTAAATGCGGAGTTAATTGCTGAAACATTAGGCATTGCAGTTTCATCTGCGTATGAAATTATGCATGAAAAAGATTTCCCAGTGCTCAAAGTTGGTGGAAGAATGTTAGTTGAAAAACAAAGTTTTAAAAATTGGATTGCTGAAAAAACAGGAGGTAAGAAATGAGAAAAGAAGAACTTAATAAAAGATATTATCATTTGCCAAACGAGATTATGCAACTCGGTTTGTCGGTTGGTGAAATAGCAGTATACAACTATCTGAAATATTGTGAAGACAGAAAAACATATCAGTGCTATCCGAGTTACAGAAAAATTGGTGAGGCGTTGAGTATCAGTAAAAAGACGGTGTACAAGTATGTAAAAAGTCTTGAGGAAAAGCAATTGATTTCGACTGAACCTACAACAGTAACTTTGAAATCAGGCAAAAAACAAAATGGTAATTTACTGTATACGATAAGACCGATTCAGGATGCTACCGACTTCTATTACGAAAAGCAAATGTATGAATTAGAGAAAAAATCACGGGACCAAGAAGCACTTGAAAAACTCAGGAAATTCGAACAGAAGCACCCCGAAATGAACGAATTGGAGTGGTTAATATAAGAAGCAGGTTAAAGCGAGGCGTCTCCTCGCAAATCACATCAGACGGCAGAGCCGACTGTTTCAAGGTTTCTAAAAAGATTTTCAGGGGTCTATTTAAGAGTTTAAAAATAAAAATGGAGCTGTAAAACCCTGAAAATCGCCGCAAATGGCTAAAAATAAGGATTTGTAACGGGATACCTTAGGATTTAACTAAAAATGAAAGGAGTTTGAAAAATGAAAGAAAACAAAAAGAAATGGGCCTACTGGATGACACCTTCTATGGTAGATGAAATACAAAAAATGGTGGATGAAGGCTATGCAAAATCAAAAAGTGTTTTCGTTTGTGATGCAGTTGAATTCTATATAAACTACTTAAAAACGAAAGATAATTTGGATTTCATTTCACCTTTACTTGCAAAAGCTGTGCGAAATGAACTCAGCAGCTTTGAAAAAAATGTGTGTGAAATGTTGTTTAAAGTTGCAGTAGAAAATGCAAAACAGAGTCGCATGATGGCATATATAAATGATATTTATGATGAAGATTTTGAAAGAATTAATGATGTAAGCTGTCAAGACGTTGCTCATAATAATGGAGTAGTTTCATTCAAAGATATTAACGATACATTCTGGAATAAGTAAAGAAAGGTTGAGTTATGGCAAAAATAATTTTTACAAGTAGATATTTTAAAAATGCAAAAAGCTCTAAGCTGGGTAAACTCGTTAAATATATGGGAACGAGAGAAGGTGTTGAAAAACTTCCTGTTGGTGAAGACCACTCTCCTTCTACTGTAAATCAGCAGAGAGTTATTAAAGAAATTGTTTCAAAAATGCCTTACACAAAAGAGTATCCTGAGTATAAAGATTACGAAAACGAAAGTTCAAAATGCAATGCTTCTGAATTTATTGATGCAGCTATTGAAAGAAATGCTGACAAAGTTCAGGATAGTAAAAAATTAGTTTCATACATAGCAGAGCGACCTGGTGTTGAAAAACTTGGTAAGCATGGTTTGTTTTCTCTGTCGGATGACAAGATTGATTTGGATAAAGTTTCAGATGAAGTTTCAAATCACGAAGGAATTGTCTGGACTCATGTTGTGAGTTTAAAAAGAGAAGATGCAGAAAGACTTGGATACAATAATGCAGATGCATGGAAAAGTTTAATGAGAAGAAAAGTCTTTGAAATTGCCGAAGCGCATAAAATTAAACCGAGTAATTTAAAAATTTATGCTGCGTTTCATAACACAACTCATCATCCACATATGCACATGCTTGTTTATTCAAGTGACCCGAATGAAGGTTACTTAACTAAAAAACAGATAGATAATCTTCGTAGTACATTCGGTAATGATATCTTTCGTAATGAGCAATACAAATTGTTTCAGGCAGAAACTCTTAAGAGAGATGAAATTAAAAGTCGTATGAGAGATATTCTGAATAAATATGATATTTCACAAGATGACATTGGTATTAGTTATAAATTGAATGATTTAGCTAAAAAACTTGAAAAGGTTGATGGCAAAAAGAAGTATGGTTATCTACCCAAAGATATAAAAAAAGATGTTGATAACATTGTAAAAGTAATGGCGAAAAATCCCAAAATACAATCGATTTATAAAGAATGGAATGACATCAATCGTAAAAAACTTGCACTTTACTATGACAGTAGTAAGAAACCAGATGTTCCACTTGAAGAGAACAAAGAGTTCAGAAGCATAAAAAATATGATTATAGAATCGGCATTGAAATATATTTCTGCACCGATGAAACACGAAGTAAGTCTGGTACAAGAAGGTGTAAAGTTACTTCATAGTCTTGCAAAACTGATTGATGATGATATTGATAATCAGTTAAATAATTTTGATTCGAAAGTAGATAGAAAACTTCGTGCAAAAATTAATGAAAAGAAAATTGCACAAGGTCAGAAAATTGAAGGACAAGGTTACTCTTCAATGAGTATGTAAATTTATCTGGATATTATGAAGATATTGTGATATGTGTTGTTTGAAAATTAAAATAAAGGAGTGAGAAAATGTCAAAACACAGACCAAGCGGAGATGGAATGATAAGAAACAGAGGGAAATTCTGGGAAGGAAGAATAGTTGTAGGACATAATTCTGACCAGTCTCCGATATATCGATATGTGTACGGTAAGACACAAAAAGAATTGATTGAAAAAATGCATCAGAAACATATTGAGTATGATGGAATTGAATTAAGTGATAACAGTAACCTTAAACTTTCAGAATGGCTTGAGATATGGATTGAAAAGTATGCAAAAGTAAAATTAAAATTTCAGACCTATGAAAGTTATTTAAGTTCTATAAATCTATATATAAACCCATACATTGGTGATAAGCGGATTTCAAAAATAACTTCAAATGATATTCAGGAACTATATACTACACTGAAAAAAGAAGGCAGAGTAAACTATCATCCTGAGTATGGTAAACAACTTTCTGCTTCAACAGTTTCTACAGTACATCGTGTACTGAGTGCTGCGTTAGAAGATGCAGTAAAAAATGGTTATATACATAAAAATCCTGTAAAGTTCACCAAACCCCCTAAAAGGAAAAATGGTGAGATGAAAATACTTAATGAAGAGGAACTTGAAAGATTTATGGAAGTCATAAAACAAGAACCATTCTGGGATGATTTATTCTATCTTGAGATGACAACAGGTTTAAGATTAGGTGAGTTGTGTGGGTTGAAATGGTCAGACTTTGATGAGAAAGGTAAAACACTTGTTATATCAAGAACAATATGTTTCAGAGGTGGAGAGCTGATAGAGGGAGATACAAAAACAAGAAACGGGAACAGAATAATTTATCTGCCTGAAAGTACTTATAAGATGATGAATGAGAGAAAGATGAAGATAGATAGTCAGTGGGTGTTTCCTAATCCGTTGGATAATAGCAAACCAGTGAATCCGAGTAGTGCATATATGACTATGAAAAAATTGCTTGAAAAAGCAGAATGTCCTGACATCCGTTTTCACGATTTAAGACATACATTTGCTACACATGCAATATCAAGTGGCGTAGATGTAAAAACGCTTTCAAATATATTAGGACATTCAAAGTCGAGTTTTACATTAGATACATACACTCATGTAACAACAGAAATGCAGAAAAGTGCATCAGAAAAAATTGAAAATATGCTGGATGATATGTTTGGATTGGATGTGATGAGCTTATGAAAAATAAACGTAAATCCGGCGAGGGTTTGTTAAGAAAAAGAAAAGATGGTCGTTGGGAAGGCAGAGTTGTTATAGGTTACGATGACAAAGGTTTGCCTATAACAAAAAATGTAACTGCCAAAACAAAAGCAGCTTGTGTTGAAAAATTAAAAGAATTGAAAAAACAAGTTGCACCTGTGAAAACTAAAATTGATATAACATCAAAATCAGAATTTGGGGTGTGGCTCGACTTCTGGTATAAGAACTATTCTGAAATGAATCTAAAAGAAACAACTAAGGCAGGTTACAGAAATGCAATTTATAATCACATAATTCCAAGTTTAGGGGGGATTCCGTTAGAAGAATTAACACCGGAAGTGTTTCAGAAGTTTATTGCCGAAAAGAAAGTTTCAGGGCGTTTGCAGTATGAAGATAAATTTGGCAAAGGTTTATCAGATAGGTCAATAAGATTGATGTTTATTGTTTGTAAAACTGCATTTGATAAAGCTGTAGAGGTGGGTTGCCTTAATAAAAATCCTTTGAATGATTTAAAAGCACCTCCTAAAAACAGAAAAGAAATGCAGGTTCTGTCGCAAGATGAGTTGTATAGATTTTTACTACAGGCAAAATATGATGACTATCTTGAAATAGTTTTACTTGCACTTACAACAGGAATGCGCAGAGGTGAGATATTGGGTTTGAAGTGGGAAGATATAAACTTTGAAACAGGTGAGTTACATATATGCCGACAAGTGACGTGTGTTGATGGCAAAATTATAGTATCAACACCTAAAACAAAAACATCTGAAAGAATAATAATTCTACCTGAGTCTGTGGTAGGTGTTCTTTCAAAATACAAAGATACAGTCAATTCTGAATGGGTGTTTCCATCTCCATTAAATAAAGATTTGCCAAGAGAACCTACAAGTGTATATAAGAAAACACAAAGAATACTTGAAAGAGCGGGTTGTAAGAAAGTAAGATTTCATGATTTAAGACATACCTTTGCGACAAATGCTCTTGCAAATGGAGTTGATATAAAAACATTATCAATGATGATAGGTCATGTATCGGCAGAAACAACAATTGATATTTATCTGCATTCGACTATAGAAATGAAAAAGATAGCGGCAGATAAAATTGATAACAAAATGGGCAGAAACAGAGCGAATATGGAAACTTCAGAAGCTGGTAATGATACAACACCAAAAGAAGAGCAGAAAGCAGAATTCAAGCCAAAAAACGGAAAACACAGAAAGAGTGGAACAGGATGTATAAGTAAGATTAGCGAAAACTTATATGAGGGTAGATATTCGCCTAAATATCCGAATGGTAAAAGAGTAGCGCGAAATGTATATGCTCATACTGAAGAAGAGTGTGAAAAGTTACTCAGTGAACTGATAGTTAATATGAAAGCAGAAATACAACAGGAACGTGAAAGGTTGGAAGCTGAAAAGTATGAAGAACCAGAAATTCAAGGGCAATCAATGTAGGATGTTATGCTAATTTGTATTTTTCGATAAAACACTTGAAATTATATCAATAAAATGATATAATTTCATTGTATCAATAAAATGATACAATTTATAAGAAAAGAGAAGTTATATATGATTTTGTATCACGGTTCACCAGAAATAGTGGAAGTTCCCACTTATGGTTTTGGTTCAGATAAAAATGACTATGGCAGAGGTTTTTATTGTACTGAAAAGCAGGAACTTGCAAAAGAGTGGGCGTGTCCTACTGTAAAAGATGGATTTGCAAACAAATATGAATTTGATATTTCTGATTTGAATGTACTTTATCTGAATAAAGATGGATATAATATTCTTAACTGGATTGCTCTTCTTCTCGATAATCGTGTATTTCAGAAGCGTTCACCTATATCACGTCAGGCAAGTGAATATATACTGAAAGAGTTTCTTCCAGATATTTCTGGTTATGATGTTGTATGGGGTTACCGTGCAGACGATTCCTATTTTTCCTATGCAAAAGATTTTCTCAATAATGTTATTTCAGTTAATCAGTTGTCACAGGCGATGAAATTAGGTGAGCTTGGCGAACAAGTAGTACTTATGTCGCCTAAATCATTTGAGAAAATTAAATTTCTTGAATACGAAATAGCAGACGGTAGTATTTATAATGCAAAAAGAATGGAAAGAGAAAGTAGAGCGAAAAAAGCATATCTCAATAATCATGGCAAGGATTTTTCAATAAAT
The DNA here is from genome assembly GCA_937916395.1 of uncultured Clostridia bacterium. Lineage (GTDB taxonomy): Bacteria > Bacillota > Clostridia > Oscillospirales > Acutalibacteraceae > DTU089. The sequence continues at coordinate 64,023 of CALFTN010000089.1, forward strand.
CCGGACGATTTATATGTTCGTGATATTCTGTTAGGGCAGGTGAAAAATGATGACCCACGCTTACGATGAAATATATCTTGATGATGCAATGGAAACTTTGGGTGAGGCAGTAGAATACGCTACACTTTTCTGCAATATTGACGGTCAGGAATTTCTGAACTTATTTATTGTAAGTGGTATTTCTGAAGAATTTGGAAAGGGAAATGTGAAATACATTTCTGGAATGTCTGGTATAGAACTTGCAAGGTATGTTTTAGAAAGGTGCGGTAAAAAGTCAAGTGATATCTCTGAATTGCCATATATAGACTACCCACCAGAATATTGGATTGGTTGGATATTAGCATATTATCAATGGCATACCGGAAAAACGTTTGAAAACATCTGTAAGAAAATTTCCTATGAAACACTCAATAATTTGTACGCAGTTTTGCATGAAGCTGACCCAAGCAAATCAGTGGAGGTTTTCAATGATATAATGAAGAGTAAGGTTGAAACAAATCTTGCAAGGCTTCGTAAAGCAAAAGGTCTTTCACAATCACAACTTGCAAAATTTACTGATGTATCAATCCGTTCTATTCAGTTATATGAGCAAAGAAAAACAGATATAAATAAAGCACAATATAACCATTTAAAAGCATTAGCAGATGTTCTTGGGTGTAAACCGGAAGATTTGTTAGAGTAGTGGATAGTTAAAAGATTATGATTAAAGCGTGACAGTTTGTCACGCTTTGAAATTTTTACACCACATTAACCAAAGAGAAGGGACTGACGAAAAATCAGTCACTTCCATATTGAAAAAAATGTGAATTTGTAACTGCCTTTTTTATTCTAAAAAAAATCGCATTTTTGAGCCAGAAGTGGCGTAGATGTGGTCAAAATGCAAATTTTGAGGTTTTTAAGAAAAAGTAAAAACCGCTGAAACCTAATGGTATCAACGGTTTTAGATGGTCCGAGTGACGAGACTTGAACTCACGACCTCTTGACCCCCAGTCAAGCGCGCTACCAACTGCGCCACACCCGGATACGGATAGTGTGTAATGTATATTAGCACAGTATGCATGCTTTTTCAAGAGGTTGGGGGAAAGAAGTGTTTAAAATGTTTTACGTTAAGGAAACCAGTGTGTTTTATACGACAATGTGTACTAAAAATGAATGAAATCCAACAAAAAGTGTAGTTTTTATCGTAAAAATATACATTTTTTGAAAAAATATTGAAAAATTTACAAAAAAGTCTTTACAAATGGAAGATAATGTGCTATATTTATATCAAGAAATCCGAGAGGGTTTCGAAATCTCCTTTTTATTTCATTATAATTCTCCCCCAAAAACTAAGCGAAGCGATGAGAAGAACTCCCAACTTCTCATCGTTTTCGCTTTTTATTAGTTTATGCAGTTAAATTTAATTCTTTTGTAGCATTATAAACTAATTTTGTTGGTGAAATTTGCTAAATATTGTGCAAATAATCAATTAAAATGTATGAAAATTGAATTTTTACTCAAAAAATATAGACAAGATGTTGTTTTTTTGGTAGAATGTATATTGAAATAGGTATATTGTCCCCCAATGTACTTGATTCCCCAATAAAGATATATACTTTGTCGAGGTGTGTTATGAAAACAATTTCTTTGAAAAAACCTAAGGCTGAAGGTGAAAATCGTAAAAAGATTGACATCAAAAAGCCGAACGCTGAAAATCTTAAAAAGATTAACATTTTAAAGAAAAAGGGTAATAGTGCAAAGCAGACCCGTGAACAGCAAGAAGAAGGTCTTCTTATCAAAAATATGATAATCATTGCTGCTATTGCTATGTATTATGCAATTAACAAAGGTACTAATGGTATGGTTACTGAGGGTATTATTATTGCAGTAGCTGTAGCGGTTGTTGTAGGTGTATTCTTTATTCTTAAAAAGCTAAAGGTAAAAATTTATGCACGTGGTGCATTGATTACTTCTGCACAATTACTTTTGATATTTGGTATTTCATTCTTTGGAACAAGCCTTACTGATGACTTTATTTTATATGCGGTTAGTGCTGTTATGACTGGTATTTATTTCAGACCGTCTTACGTTATCATTCAGGCAGTGCTTCTTAATGGTTTCTTGTTATTTGTAAATACATTCAGACCAGAAATGTTCGGTTTCAATCCAAAAGATATCCCTATGTGCTGGATTTGCTCTAACGCTTCAATGATAGTTTGCTATATGATGGTTAACCGTGGTAAAACTCACATTGAAAGAGCGCAGAAAGAAGCAGAAGAAACTTCTAAGCTTTTAGGCGAGCTTGCAAATATTCAGACTCAGCTTTCAACAAATGTTTCAGATACATATCACGAAATTATCAGCCTTACAGCTGCTGGTGAATCAATTCAGCAGGCTGGCGATAATCTCCAGACTACTAATGAAGATATTGGTTATACTGTTGCTGAAACTACAGATGCAGTTCACAATCTCTTCTCGGATATAGCACAATGTGTAACATCCTCTGATAAGATTTCAGGCGTTGTTTCAAGTGTTAATACAATGGTTGTTACAAATCACGATAATCTTGAGGCTACGGCTACACATCTTTCTTCTGTTGATAATAGTATGGTTCACCTTGATGAGCTCATTACAAGACTTCAGGAGGCGATGGAAAGAATTAAGACTTTCTCTAATGAAATTGATAACATTGCCCGTCAGACAAATATTCTTTCACTTAACGCTGCTGTTGAGGCTGCTCGTTCAGGTAAAGCCGGTGCAGGCTTTGCGGTAGTTGCTGGTGAAGTAAGAACTCTTGCGGCTCAGAGTAAAGAGTGTTCAAATGCTATTAATGAAGTTATCGGCGAGCTTGATGCTATGATGGTTTCAACAAAAGAACAGTCTGAAATTGGCGTTACTGCTGTTAATGAGTCTCAGAAACAGCTTGGCATTCTTAACGATAGTTTCACAACTCTTAAACAGCAAATCGACGAAGTAGAGCAAGCTATTGATGAGCAGACATTTGCAATTCAGAGAATGCAACAAATCGGTTCAGACCTTGTTGAAAAGATGAAGAAGGTTGATAATAACTGTGTAAGTGGTAAGACTGATGCAGATGGTTTGTTTGAACAAATTGTTCTCTTTAACGATAGTATGCAAATGCTTTCTAAGAGCGCTGACAGTATGAAGACTTTAACAGATTCGATTTCTACTGAAATTGATGGTGAATAAAAAAGAAATAACGGGGATTGAGTGAAATCAATCCCCGTTTTAAATTGAAAAGCAGGATAAAATTATATTATGAGAGACACAAGAAATTTGAAATTTATTATAATCGCAATTGTGGTTGTTGCGGTGTTTATTGGTGGCAGTCTTGTTGTTGGTAATTCTGACTTGTTCCAGGAAGAGACAACGACTGAGCCGGTTACTATTGCTACAACACGAATTACATTTATTGAGGGCTCAACACTTACTGAGTGCTTTGAATTACTTGAAGAAAATGGCGTTGCTTCTTATGATAGTTTAATGAATGTAGCGCAGAATTCTGATTTTAGTAATTATAAAGTTTATTCGGATATTCCAGATGACGAAAATCGTTGCTTCAAGTTAGAGGGTTATCTTTTTCCGGATACCTACGATTTCTTTTTGGATGAACCACCTGAAAGTGTAATTAATCGTTTTTTGAGTAATTCGGATGTTAAAATTACCGACGAAATGAGAAATAGGGCAACCGAACTTGGTTACACAATGGACGAAATTATGATAATTGCATCTATAATTCAGGCTGAGGGAGCTTTCCCAAGTGATGCTGCTACAATAGCTGGTATCATTTATAACAGGCTTGAAGATGGAATCAGACTTCAGATGGATTCGACATATTTTTATGTTAAAGAGGATATTGCTTCTTTTGTTGGTGAGGATAGTGCCGAAGATTATAAAGAAATTTATGACACATATACGTGTTATTCATTGCCACAGGGTCCGGTCTGCAATCCTGGAATGTTTGCAATAAATGCCGCACTTTACCCAGAAGAAACTGATTACTATTATTTTTGCCACGATAATGAGGGTAACACATATTATGCGAATAGTTATTCTCAACATATTGAGAATTGTAAAAAAGCGGGTTTATAATAAAAAATGAGGTGCTTTTACGGCACCTCGTTTTTTTGTTACAAATAACTAAAAAATATTATTCAGGCTTTTTTGCTTCAACTCTGTTTATAGAAAAACCGAGAGCAGAAAATCTTCTTTCATATTCTGTCATAACATTGTTTTCCATATATTCAGAATTATGTAAATCATAGGTTAATTTATTTAATTCCCAATTACATTCTTTGAATTCCTCAACTGAAAAATCAAAAAGACCGCGATTATCTGTTTTAAAATGAATTTCACCATCATCTTTTAAAATTGTTTTATAAATCTCTAAAAAACTACGATGTGTGAGTCTTCTTTTTTCATGGCGTGATTTTGGCCATGGGTCAGAGAAATTAAGATAAATTCTATCTATTGATTTTGGTTCAAAATACTCTGTTAATTCTTTGGCATCGCAACAGCAAACTTTAACATTAGTGAGACCAGAATTTTTGATTTTTTCTGCTGCCATAACTAAAACGTCGTGAACTCTTTCTATAGCAAGAAAATTTACGTCTGGGTTTTTCTCTGCGGTGCCTACAATAAAGTCACCTTTACCACAACCTATTTCAATTCGTACTTCCTTTTGGTCAGAAAAAAGATTTTTTGGATTTTTTTCTGCTGTTTTTAAATCAGTGATAACAATATCGCCACAGGCTGCCATTCTTTCGGCACCGTGCTTTTTTTTCTTTACTCTCATAGCTACCTCAACAAATCAATTTATTATAATAGTTATTATAAATAGATAAACTCCATTTGTCAATCAGAGTATTGTATATGTTGGAATAATATGTTATAATACCAAAGATTGTTAAATTTTATTTTTAAAGGTGTGAAAAAATGAAATTTCCAAAATACATAGAGCCAGATTTTACAAAAGAGCCTTTTAAGTCTGCACCAGATGTAAAAACTGAAAAAGCTGGTAAAAATTATTTGCCGATTAATTTTTATGCAACAACTATTTATCCTGAATATTTCAAAATCAATGGCGAATGGAAAATGATAAAAGAGAGCCGTATGGATTCTGTTATTGTAATAAAGAATGGTGAACCAGTTGTTACTGAACCAAGAAGAGTTATGGAGGGTGACGAGGTTGTTGTCGGCAGATGCGATGACGGTTCAATGGGCGTTTTCGTTAATGCTAATTGTTTTGTAGAAGAAAATGAAGAGAAAGAGCATGATTCTACATTTGCATTCAGAACTGGTCAATCGAGAGAAACTTCTTTTTCACGTGAGTACGATATTCTCTATGATATTTTAAAAAATGACAGAGAAAAAGGTCATATTGTGTGGGTGTTAGGTCCTGCCTGTGCGTTTGATAACGATAGCCGTAACGCTATGGCAAATCTTATTAAAAGGGGATATTGTCATGCACTTTTTGCAGGTAATGCACTTGCTACTCACGACCTTGAAGCGTCTGTTTTTCACACTGGTCTCGGTCAGGATATATACACCAAAAAGCTTATGAAGGATGGTCATTATAACCATCTTCACACAATAAATCTTGTAAGAAAAGCAGGTTCTATTAAGAATTTTATTGAAGAAAACAATATCGAAGATGGTATTATGAGTGCACTTGTGAAAAATGACGTGCCGTTTGTTTTAGCGGGTTCTATTCGTGATGATGGTCCGCTTCCTGAGGTTATTCACAGTGTTTACGAGTCACAAGATAAAATGCGTGAGCACACAAGAAAGGCTACAACAGTTATAGCCCTTGCAACTCAGCTTCATACTATTGCAACTGGAAATATGACACCATCATATTGTGTGGTTGACGGTGAAGTGAGACCTGTGTTTATATATTCGGTAGATATTTCAGAATTTGCTGTTAACAAATTACATGATAGAGGTTCACTTTCTGTTAAAGGTTTAGTTACTAACATTCAGGATTTCTTAGTTCATCTTGAAAGGAATTTAAAATAAATGAATAATGAAAAAGTAAATAGTGCAGAGAATAAAGAACTTGGCATTTCGCTTGATAAAAAGACGATTATTGCTATTATTTCTGCCCTTGTTATAATAATGGCATTTGTTGGTGTTCTTACACAGGTGTTGCCACGCGGTGAATATGACGTTGTTGTTGAAAATGGATATGAACAGATTGTTGACGGCACTTATAAGGAACTTGAAGATTATAAAATGCCTATATGGAAAATTCTGTTGGCACCAATACTTTGCTTTACGAGTAGCTATGCAGGAACTGGTATTTTAATCATAGCAATGGTAGTGCTAATCGGCGGCGCATTTTTAATTCTGGATAAATGTGGCGTTATGAAGTTTTTAATGGCAACACTCATTAAAAAATTCAGCAAACGAAAATACACCCTTATGGGAATTATAATTTTTGCTTGTATGGCATTAAGCTCTGTTGCTGGTGTATTAGAGGAATCTGTTACCTTGGTTCCTATTGCTGTGGCTGTATCACTTGCCCTTGGTTGGGATTCGCTAGTTGGTTTAGGACTCAGCCTTGTGTCAATAGCATGGGGCTTTACCGCTGCAACATTTAATCCATTTAATGTTGCAACTGTTCAGAAGCTTGCAGGCTTAGATGTTTTTTCAGGTCTTCCTTTAAGATTAGTGGTATTTGCTGGTGTTTATGCAATTCTTTTTGCATTTCTTTTCTTGTATGCTAAAAGAATTGAGAAAAATCCACAGAAATCATTAGTTTATGAATCAGACAAGGCGTTAAAAGAAAAATATAAAATTGAAGATATTGAAGCAGTGCTAAGTAACAAAGACACAAAAAAAGGTGCAAAGTCATTTCTTATTTGTATGGTTATTGATATTGTGGCAATTATTATTGACTTTGCTTTGGATTTAGGTGGTGGACTTTCACTTCCTGCAATGGCAATACTTTTTACTTTGGGCGGTATTTTAGCAGGTTATTCAACTGGGCTTAAAGGCAAAGCGCTTTTCAAAAGCTTTATGAGTGGTGCTAAAACTATTGCTCCTGTAATTCCAGTTGTTATTTTTGTTGTTGCCATTTCTTATATTTTAAGCGAAGCAAAAATTATGCACACAATTCTTTTTTATGTTTATAACTTAATTCAGGGTGTGCCACCATTTGCTGCAATAATATTGTTATTTTTGCTTATAGCTTTCCTTGAATTCTTCATTGGTAGCGGTACTGCAAAAGCATTTTTAATTATGCCACTTGTTGCACCACTTTCAGATTTAGTTGGTATTACAAGACAATCCATTGTAACAACATTCTGTCTTGCAGATGGTTTTACAAACCTCTTGTATCCTACAAGTGGAATTATGATTATTGCAATCGGTTTAGTTGGCGTTTCTTACGGTAAATGGCTCAAATGGAGCTGGAAATTGTTCTTTGCAGAATTTCTTTTCTCGGCTGCAACAATGCTTTTTATGGTTGCAACGAATTATAATTGAGCGATATAAATAACAAAAATCCGATAACTTCTAGTTATCGGATTTTTTTATTACTTATCTAATTTTAAACAGAGATTTAATACATTTTTTGCAGTTCTCTGCATTTCGCCAAGTGTGATACCGTTTTCTTTTTTGTAAGTTTCAAGAAGTGAACCATCTGGCTTTTTTCTGCCTGAACGTTTACCACCTGGCATTAAAACATCGACACCAGCTCTTACTCTGTAAGCGTTATCTCTCAACTGTGGAAACTCGTGACTATTTGCACTTCGCATCCACCAGTCAGTCATAATGTTGCCCTCGTAACCCCATTCGTTTCTTAAAATCATAGTGCAGAGCTCGTAATGATAATGTCCCCACACACCATTTATTTTATTGTAAGAAGTCATTATGTTGAGCGGTTTTGCTTCTTTTACACAGATTTCGAAGCCTTTCAAATAAATCTCTCTCAATGCTCTTTCTGAAACACGTGAATCGTTATAGGTTCGGTTAGTTTCCTGGTTGTTGCATGCAAAATGCTTTGGACAAGCCGAGACGCCAGCACTCTGAACTCCTAGTACTACGGCACTTGCTATTTTTCCGCTGATAACAGGGTCTTCTGAGAAATACTCAAAGTTTCTGCCACAAAGCATACTTCTGTGAATATTCATTCCGGGAGCTAAAAGAACATCAGAGCCCTTTTCTTTCATTTCATTGCCTATAAGTGTGTAAAGCTCTTTAATTAAATCTGTGTTCCAACTACAGGCCAAAGCAGTACCGTTAGGAAGAAGCGAACAACATGAACGAATTCTTATACCAGAAGGGCCATCGGTAGTAACAACTGCCGGTACTTTTTTTGCACGAAGACTTTGGGTAATTCCTCCGAATGCACCAGCGTTACCTTTGTTGCCTAACGGACTATCCATGGTGTAATGACCATGTGAAAGAGCCTCTAAGTCAGTAGTACTTAATTGAGCAATAAATTCATCGAGTGTATTTTTGCCTGATTTTACGTCAGTCAATTTAATTCCCTTATCGCCAGTATATTCAATTTCATCAGGCAGGTTTTTTAGTATGATATCTCGTAAATTTGTTGTGGCAAGTGGAGCGTTTTCTAATTCTTCTATTAATTCTCCACTTTTATTTTTAGAAGCAATTATTCTCTGGAATTTATTTTTAGGAGCACAAATCTCACTTAAAGTGTTGATAACTCTGGTGTTTTCAAGTGTAAAGCTCCAAACATTTACAGCGTCGCGGACGTTGTTTCCTACAAAAATATTGTAAATTCCACTCTCTAATATATAACATGATTTATTTCCTGTTTTACCACTGTCATCGTAAGAAGAACAGTAATAAAGAGGAAATGTAATAGTAATAATTTCACTTTCTTCAGGAGATAATTCTCTTGTTTTAGTAAAGCCGACTAATACTTTTTCTGCCTTACCTAATTTGCCTTGAGGAGCATTAACATAAACTTCTACAACATCTTTACATTTAAAATTCCCTGTGTTTGTAACCTTGACCTGTAAAGTAATTTCGTCATCGTTTTGCTCTGCGTTTAAAAATTCTTGTTTGAAGGTTGTGTAGGTAAGACCAAAACCAAACGGATATAAAACTTTTTCTTTGTTGAAGGTTTCAAAATATCTATAACCAACAAAAATATCTTCAACATAATTTGTGTAATCTTTATAACCAAAGTTTTCGCTACATGGGTAGTCTTCGTAATTATAAGCGATTGTGTCGGTTAATTTACCGCTAGGGGAATTTTCGCCTAAAAGCATTTTCGCAACAGAATTGCCACTTTCCATACCACCTTGCCAACACATAAGAATTGCAAGGTCGCTGTCAATTAAATTAATATCATAAAGACTTATAACGTTACCTGTGTTGAGTAAAATAGCAGTCTTTTTAAAGTGCTTTGTTACGTTTAAAATAAGCCTTTTTTCATCTTCTGTGAGTAAGTAACTGCCTTCCTTTAAATAGTTTTCTCTGTCTTCACCAGCAGAACGTCCTATTATAACAACAGCACATTCTGAGTCTTTACTGAAATTTTTAATTTCCTCTTCTGTAATCGGCATTTCGTTATAATAATGTGGCCAATGTCCCCAGAAGCCGTGGTCAGGTGGATTTTTTTCGCACCATGATTTATATTTTTCTTTTAACGGCTCGTTTAAATTTGCCTGTAAATTTTCTAAACCCTCAATAAGATTTATAGTATATGGTTTTATGACATCGCCACCTGAACCATAGCCAACGTAAAACCAGTCATACTGACATCTGCCAAAAACTGATATTTTATCTGTTTTTTTGAATGGTAAAACATCATCATTTCTTAAAAGTACCGACCCTTCAATTCCTGCTTTACATATAAGCTCTGGTGCGCCATCAGTAACAGTTTTAGGAATATCGCTTGTGTTACCGGCTTCATTTTGTGCAATGCTGTTTATGGCTTTGCCAATGATGTTATAAACCTTTCTCTTTGCTTGTTCTAGATTCATTGTTTACACCCCTTTATGTTGCTAATAATTATTATACTGTGAAAATAATGTTTGGTCAATGCTTTCTATTGAATATAAAAAACACCCTCGTAGTGATCACCGTGTTTATTTTATAACACTAACTACATCTTGACAATTACGCTTTTTATCGTTAATATATATGGTGTATGCAAAATTTGTCGATTTGTGTATACTAAGGGTATATTGAAAATAGGAGAGATAATCATGGTACAAAAATTTATTAAAAACATTGCAAATGAAAATGGCATGAAACTCACAAAAAGTGTAGCTTATGGAGCGGTAAATGGCTATATGGTAACTGTTAAAGGTGGTTATGAAACTTCAACAATTACTTTTTCAGGTGCTTTTACTGATGAATGTGCAAAAAAAATATCTGCAGTTCTCAGTAGCAAAGAATTCATTAAAGAACACCATGTGATGAAATACAGAGTATCACGTGAAAGTGTAACTGCTGAATTCCAGAATACCTTTAACACCGAAAAGAAGATGAAGGGATTTATTAAAGCTTTTCCTGATGTTATGAAAGAATGTGGCGTTATTGGTGACGGCTTCTGTACAGCTTGTGGCAACACAATAGAAGCAGGTCAAGAAAGTAACGTGGTTCTTATTAATGGCGTTGCACATCGTGTACACGCTGGTTGTACAAGCTCGCTTAATGAACGTGCAGATGTTGAACAGGCAAAACATGAAACAGAAGAAAAGCATTTAGGTAAAGGCGTGTTAGGTGCGTTTTTGGGTGCTGTTATTGGTGGTATTGTCTGGGCTGTAGCTTACTATATGGGCTGGTTCTTCTCTGTTATAGGTGCACTCATAGGACTTTTAGCAACCAAAGGATATGAAAAATTAGGTGGTAAGGTTTGTAAGGCTAAGGTAGCTGTTATATTACTTGCAACTGTGTTTGGTGCTATATTCGGTCAGGTAATGGGTGATTTTGCTTCAATTTATGTTACATATATACCAGAAGGCTATGCTTTAATGGATATTCCGTTTATTTACGCTTATTATCTTAACGATGCAGAATTTTTAAGATTGACATTAGCAGATTTCGCAATTGGTTTGATTTTTGCACTTGCTGGTGCGGCTGGTATTTTGGTGAAAACTTCTAGAGAAAATAAAGAAGCAGCACTCAGAACTGAAGTGCTTGAGTGATTGTTTAAAATATATAAAACAACCTGTCGATTTTCAAGTAAATTGACAGGTTGTTTTTTATTGTAAGGAATTGTCTATTGTGGTAGAATAAAAGAAAAAGGGGAGTTTTTTATGTTGTTTGTAATGCCTGACCTTAAAAAATTCGCAAAAGAAAAAGGAATGACTATTTCAAAAACCTTTGTTTATGGAGAATATGATGGTTATATGCTTTGCATTGCCGAAGGGTATGGTATAAAATTTCTCTCAATTTCTTGTAAAATTAACGATAACGAAAATATTTTAAAGTTTTTTGAAGAAACGAATTTTTCTAAAAAGTTTCATATAGAAAAATATAAAATAACTGAACAGGGAATACAATTATTTTTCTTTGAGCCTTTAACTGCTTTACCGAAACTAAAAAGGTTTTTGAATGATTTTATTCCTTTGTTGAAAGAAAATGGAGTAAGTGGTACCCAGATATGTGCTGAGTGTTCACAAGCTATTAACGATAAAGAAACTAAACTTGTAATGAAAAATGGCTTTGTTCATAGAGTTCATAACGATTGCAGTCAGAAATTATTAGATAAAGTTGTAGAAATAAAAGAAAAACCAAAAGAAAAGAATAATGTGATTCGTGGCACAATAGGTTCGTTGATGTGTGCAATATTAGGTGGAATTGTTTTTTGGTTTGCAACTCTTGTAATTGCACCAAAAATAGATGAATACATAGATATTTTTTTGATTATATTACTTCTTGTGGGAATTGCAATTTTTACAGGTTTGGCAATGTTTAAGAGCTATCATTTGTTTGGTGGTAAGGTTTGTAAAACTGAATTTGTTTCTTTGAGCGTTGGCGCAGTGTTGGGTTACATAATAGGGTATCCGTTAAAGAGTTTTTTGCACATTTTGTTTTTAACACCAGTGTATTTTATTAAAAAGGATTTATCATTTGAAATAAAAGCTTTATGTTCAAAATTTGTTGAAGTTACAATAAGTTTCTTTAGGGAAGATAGGCTTTATACAGAGCCGATTTTTTGGGTATTTGTTGGTTTAGCTGCGATATTTACATTTGCTGGATTTATCGATAGTGTTTTAGCATCGTACTTAATGTTAGATTTAAAGTTGTTAAAAGTTTCAAAAATTCTTGAATGACAGTAATTGTTACAATTATTCATTGTTGATTTTTAGTGAATAATAGAATAATACAAAACAAAATCCGTTCACGCTTGTGAACGGATTTTGTTTTGGAGCTACTAACCGGAATCGAACCGGTGACCTCATCCTTACCAAGGATGCGCTCTACCGACTGAGCCATAGCAGCACAATATACAATTGCAAAAACATTATACATATATGAGTGCTCGTTGTCAAGAGTTTTGTTGGTTTTGAATGTTAAAATATTGTTCTGAAATCGTGTTGAAATTTGTGAAAGATTTTGCAAAAAAACATCGATTTTTTTGTTTAACGCTATTCCATTTTTTATATCTTTATGTTATACTATATTTTAATTGTATACTATGGATAACTGTGTATTTACATCTTTTGTTAAAGGAGATTTGAAATGGCAAAAATTATTTCTATTGTTAACCAGAAGGGTGGCGTAGGTAAGACTACAAGTGCCGTAAACTTAGTGGCAGCTTTAGGTGCTATGGGTAAAAAGGTTTTGCTTATAGATATTGACCCACAGGGTAATACAACAAGCGGTTACGGTATTCAGCGTAAAGGTCTTACTGCTACTTCTTATGAGCTTTTAATAAATTCAACTGAAGCTAAAAATGCAGTAATTGAAACTAAATATCAGGGTGTTGACATTATTCCGTCAAATATGAATTTGGCTGGTGCAGAGCTCGAAATGGCTTCGCTCGAAGGCAGAGAATCATTACTCAAAAAGGCTATTGCTCCTATTCAGGAAAATTACGATTTTGTTTTCTTTGATTGCCCACCATCTCTTGGTTTAATTACACTTAATGCACTTACAGCTTCAGATACTTTTATTGTTCCTATTCAATGTGAATATTATGCTCTTGAGGGTCTTTCACAGCTTATGTCAACTGTAAGAACAATTAAAAGACTTTACAATGAATACTTAGAGCTTGAGGGCGTTTTGCTTACGATGTATGACGGTAGACTTAATTTAACTCAGCAGGTTGTAGATGAGGTTAAAAACTTCTTCCCTAAAAAAGTTTATGCTACAGTTATTCCGAGAAACGTCCGTCTTTCAGAAGCACCATCTTTTGGTGAACCAGTTCTTTATTATGACCGCGGTTCAAAAGGTGCTGAAAGCTACAATAATTTAGCAGAAGAATTTTTAAAGATGCAAAAATAAGGAGTATCATATATGGCAAAGAAAACAGGTTTAGGTAAGGGGCTTAGTGAGCTTTTTATAGATAATGCTACAGAAGAACTTGGTTCTTCAAGTGCAGTTAAATTAAAACTTTCTGAAATTGAACCTAACAAAAATCAACCAAGAAAAAACTTTGATGAAGAAGCCCTGGCAGAGCTTTCACATAGTATTGAGCTTCACGGTGTGCTTCAACCACTTGTAGTTCGTCCAATGCCAGATGGGAGCTACCAGTTAGTCGCTGGTGAAAGACGCTGGCGTGCTTCTCGTATGGCAGGTCTTACTGAAGTACCTGTTGTTATAAAAGAATTAACAGATGCACAAGTAGCAGAGATTGCTTTGGTAGAAAATTTACAGCGTGAAGATTTAGACCCTATAGAAGAAGCTTTAGGTTACAAGGAACTCGCTGAAAGGTTTGATTACACACAAGAAGAAATTTCAAATCTTGTTGGTGCATCACGTCCTGCAATTGCAAATGCGTTAAGGCTTTTAACATTACCAGAAGAAATTATAAAAATGGTTTCAGAGAAAGAGCTCTCAGCAGGTCACGCAAGAGCACTTCTTACATTAGAGGATGATAAATCAAAAATTGAACTTGCAAAGTTTGTAATAAAAGAAGATATTTCTGTAAGAGAAACAGAAAGACTCGCAAGAAAGCAAATAAAAACAGAACCTACGGGTAAAAAGACAAAAAAGAGAAATCCTTATTATGATGAAGTTGAGCTTGCTTTAAGCGATGTTTTACAAAGAAAAGTAAGAGTTACCAAATCAACTAAAAAAGGTGCTATTGAAATTGAATTCTTCGATGACGACGATTTGAAGAAGCTTATTAAAATTTTTGATAATGAATAAGAATTAAGGTAGGGTATATTTATGATAGATATTAAATTTTTAAGAGAAAATCCAGAAATAGTAAAAGAGAATATAAAAAAGAAATTTCAGGATAAAAAACTTCCTTTGGTAGATGAGGTTATTGAGCTTGACAAAGAAAGCAGAGCTGTAAAAGGTGAGGCTGATGATTTAAGAGCATTAAGAAACAAAAACAGCAAAATGATTGGTGCTCTTATGGGTCAAGGCAAAAAAGAAGAAGCAGAAGAAATGAAAAAACAAGTTTCTGAAGCTGCACAAAAACTTGCTGAGTTAGAAGAAAAAGAAGCTGAACTTTCTAAAAAAGTTAATGATATTATGATGGTTATTCCTAATATTATTGATGAGAGCGTACCAATTGGTAAAGATGACAGTGAAAATGTTGAACTTGAAAAATTTGGCGAACCAATAGTTCCTGATTTTGAAATTCCATATCATAGAGAAATTATGGAAACATTTGATGGTATTGATTTGGATAGCGCTGGTAGAGTTGCAGGTAACGGCTTCTACTATCTCTCAGGTGATATTGCTCGTCTTCACTCTGCAGTTATTTCTTATGCAAGAGACTTTATGATTGACAGAGGCTTCACTTATTACATTCCACCATTTATGATTAGAAGCGATGTTGTTACTGGTGTTATGAGCTTCGCTGAAATGGAAGCTATGATGTATAAAATTGAGGGCGAAGACCTTTACCTTATCGGTACAAGTGAACACTCAATGATTGGTAAATTTATTGACCAGATTATCCCAGAAGAAAAACTTCCACAAACACTTACAAGTTATTCACCTTGCTTCAGAAAAGAAAAGGGTGCTCATGGTATTGAAGAACGTGGTGTTTATAGAATTCATCAGTTTGAAAAGCAAGAAATGGTTGTTGTTTGTAAACCAGAAGAGAGTCCAAAATGGTTCACAAATCTCTGGAAAAATACAGTAGACCTTTTCCGTTCACTTGATATTCCAGTAAGAACACTTGAATGTTGTTCAGGCGACCTTGCAGACTTAAAGGTCAAATCTATAGACGTTGAGGCTTGGAGCCCACGTCAGCAAAAATATTTTGAAGTAGGTTCTTGCTCAAATCTTTCAGATGCACAGGCAAGAAGACTTAAAATCCGTGTGAATGGTAAAGATGGCAAATACTTCCCACACACACTTAACAACACAGTTGTTGCTCCACCAAGAATGTTAATTGCATTCCTTGAAAACAATCTTAATGAAGATGGAACAGTAAATATTCCTGTAGCATTAAGACCATATATGGGTGGCAAGGAAAAACTTATTCCAACTAATAAATAAGGATAACAAAAATGATAAAAAATGATGTTTCTCAGAATAACCAACGAGAAAATGAAAAAGATGTTATATTCGGCAGAAATTCAGTTGCCGAAGCTATAAAAAGTGGTAGACCGCTTGACAGTGTAATGGTTGCCCGTGGTGACAGAAGTGGTTCTATCCCCAAAATAGTAGCAGATGCTAAAAAAGCAGGCATTGTTATCAAAGAGGTTGACCCTAAAAAATTAGATTTCGTTTGTGGTCACAATAATCATCAGGGTATAGCAGCTTTCGGTGCGGTTAAGGAATATTCTACTATTGAAGATATTTTTGCAACTGCTGAAGAACGAAACGAAGCCCCTTTCATAATTATCTGTGACGAAATTGAAGACCCACATAATTTAGGCGCAATTATACGTACTGCAGAAGCTGCAGGAGCACATGGCGTTATTATTCCAAAGCGCAGAAGTGCTTCTTTAAGCTTTACAGTTGCCAAAACTTCTGCTGGTGCAGTTGAGTTTATGCACGTTGCAAGAGTTACAAATATTCCACAGATTATTGATGAACTCAAAAAACGTGGTGTGTGGGTTTATTGTGCTGATATGGATGGCGAGCCTTTTTATAAGAGCAATTTAAAGGGTGCCATTGCACTTGTTATTGGCTCAGAAGGTAATGGTGTTGGCAGATTAGTAAAAGAGAAATGTGACGTCACTCTTTCTATGCCAATGAAAGGGAAAATAAATTCTCTGAATGCTTCTGTTGCGGCTGGTATTCTTATGTATGAAGTTTCTCGTCAGAGAGATTAAAAAAGTAGAACGAAGGGTAGGTGAATAGCTTTGTACGACGAATATTATACTGGGAAAAGCCCAAGAAAGTGGACTTTTGAGGAAATTGATGAATTATTACAGGATAGTGGCATGACCTCTCAACAAGAGTTTCAGCCTGAGCCGATTTCGAAAACTATAAATAAGCCCGAAGCTATTGACCCAAGACCTACTTATAACGAAGAAATTGAACATAAAATTAAGACAACTAAGGTTGAAAAATCTTCGGTTGATGGTTCAACAAGAGCTTTTACTGCTCTTGAAAGCGATAAATATCGTGACAGATTTTTAAATAAACCTATACACAATTTAGAAAAAACCGCAGAGCATAAATTTATTCCTGCAGGTGAGCAGCCTTATGAACGTGGCGGTTTTGTAAAAAAAGCAAGTAACTTTAAAAACACAAGGGAATTAGAGCCTGTGCCGTTACTTGTTTCAGAAGATTTGTTAAGAGAAGAACAGAAAAAAGAGGCTTCAACAAAAGAAATTCGAAATGAAAAAACAATAGGACTTCGTTCTTTAGCTGTTACAGATGGTAGTTCACCTGAAACTGAGCTTATTGAAGAAGAGGATATGCAACTTTCTTTTGAGGGTTTTAATACTTCTGAAATTCTGACAGTTGATGAGGATGAAGTCGAAAGAGAATTAATTAAGAAAAGGCGTAAAAAGGCAGCAGAATTTGTTGTTACTACAGAGCCTGAAGAAGATTTTGAAGAACCATCTAATTCAAAATTTGGTTTAGATGAATACAGAAGTGTTAATGACAAATTCAAAGTTAAGTTTTATCTGAAAAAACAGGAAAAAAGTGCGACATTTGCAACTCTTATAACTTTTATTTGCTTTGTAGCACTTGTAGCACTTTCAGTAATTGCGACAGCAGTTTATTCACCAAACTCACTTGTGCATAAAAATGAGTTTCCGGTAATCTTGCTTAATTTAGTGATTACAATAGTTGCGTGTTCTGTTTCAAAAACTGTTTTTATAGATGGTTTGCAATCAATAAAAGGTTTTAAATTTAACAGAAACAGCGCTTGTGCGATAGCGCTACTTGTTACTATAATCCAGAATATCTTTTTCTTTTTCGCACCACTTCCTTTTGAAAACAGGCTTTCACTTTATACAGCAGTAGCAGTTTTTCCGTTAATTCTTAATAATTTCGCTTCTGCTTTAGAAGCAAAGCGTATGAAAAAGAACTTTAATATAGTTTCTGAAAAAGAGCTTTATTCAATTTCACATATTGAAAGAAAAGAAACTGCCTTTGAAATTGGCAGAGGGCTTTTGCTTGATGAGCCTATTGTTTTGGCTTCACAAAAAACAAAATTTCCAGGCAGATTTTTAGAGCTTTCGAAAAAATATTATCCTGCTGATGAAATCAACAAAAAAACTGTGCCAATTTCTCTTGGTGTTGCTTTAATTGTTGGAATTATTACAACAATTATTTCAAGGAATTTATTTAATGGCATTAGTGCTTTTTCAGCAGTAACAGCTATGGCTACACCATGCTTTATTTTTCTTTGCGATAATATGGCTGTAAATAAGCTTTCTTTAAAGCTCAGAAAAGAAGGTGCGGTTATAACTGGATGGGAAGCTAGCAGAATGTGTTCTGTGGCTAATGGTATTACAGTTAATTCTACTGATGTTTTCGATGAGGCTGGCGGTAATGTTTATGGCATTAAAACGTTCCATTCAATGAAAGTTGATGAAGCTATACTTTATACTGCGGCAATGGTTGTTGCTTCTGGTGGTGCTTTAGGTAATCTTTTTAAAAGAGTTGTTATGGATAAAACAGAGCTATTACCACCAGTTGATACTTTAGCTTATGAGGATAAGTTGGGACTTTCAGCGTGGATTCAGAACCGACGTGTATTGGTCGGTAGTTATGATTTACTCAGAAATCATAATGTTGAAGTTCCTGATAAAGCGTTTGTTGAAAAGCATACTCACGATGGCAGATATCCGTTGTTCCTTGCAATTGAAGGCAAATTAGGAGCAATGTTTATCGTAAGCTATGATGTGAATGAACAAAATGCAAAATATCTCAAGCGAATTGAGAAAGAAAGTATATCACTCCTTTTAAGAAATGATGATGCGAATATTACAGATAATATGGTTGCTAAAATTCTTTCAATTCCTGCAAGTGGAATTAAAGTTTTAAGCGCTGTTTCTGGTGATATATTAAACAGCTACACTAAAGAAGTGCGAACTGCAGGTGATAGTGCACTTATGCATGATGGTAAGAGTGCTTCATATTTATCAGCAGTTGCAGCCGCACTTTCACTTAATAAAATTAAAAATTCAGTTTCTGTACTTCAGATTGGTGCTATAGGAATCGGTATTGCTTTTGCTGCTGTATTTTCATTTGTTGCAGGTGGAGCCGAGCTTTCTGTTGTTCCACTTGTAATTACACAAGCAGTATTTTCTGTTATTGGTTTTATAAGTACGAAAGCAAAAATACGCAAAAAATAATAAAAATCCGTTATCACTAACGGATTTTTAAGCGCAATTAAAGGTCGTCGGCGTCTTGCTCAGGGACTTCATAGTTTTCAGTAATACCTGTGTAAGAGCCGTTGACATCGCTCTTTACATTGGTAAAATCGTTTTTATACGCTTTTATTACTTCTTCATCTTTAGAAGTGTTTTTCTTTTTACTCATTTTTATCACCACTTTCTTTTGAAAGTAGTATTCCCCAAAATTCTAGAAAAATGTGAGGCGATTTTTATGAAATATAAAGATATTATTTCAAAGCTTACATTAGAAGAAAAAGCGGCACTTTGTTCAGGTAAGGATTTCTGGCATCTTGTTAGTGTTGAACGTTTAGGCATACCATCAATTATGGTAACAGATGGCCCACACGGTTTGAGAAAGCAAAACCAGGAAAAAACTGCAGCTGGTGATGTTTTAGGCAATAGTGCTCCTGCTACTTGCTTTCCTACAGCAAGTGCTACTGCAAGTAGCTGGGATACAGATTTAATTTGTGAAATGGGTAAAGCCTTAGGCGACGAGTGTTTAAAAGAAAATGTTTCTGTCCTCTTAGGACCTGGCATAAATATGAAGCGTTCACCACTTTGTGGCAGAAATTTTGAATATTTTTCAGAAGACCCATTTTTAGCAGGTAAGATGGCTGCTTCATTTATAAGTGGTGTTCAGAGCAAAGGTGTTGGCACATCGTTAAAGCATTTTGCTGCAAATAATCAGGAATGTAGAAGAATGACAGTAAATACAGTTGCCGACGAAAGAACCTTGAGAGAAATTTATCTTACAGCATTTGAGATTGCTGTTAAGGAAGCTAACCCTTGGACGGTAATGAATGCCTATAATAAATTGAACGGAACTTATTGTGCAGAGAATAAATGGCTTCTTACAGACGTTTTAAGAGATGAATGGGGATTTAATGGTGTTGTAGTTACCGACTGGGGTGCAGAAAACGAAATCGTTGATGGTATCAAGGCTGGTAAAAATCTCGAAATGCCAAGCTCAGGTGGCATAGGTCCACAGAAAATTATAAAAGCTGTTGAATGTGGCGAATTAGATATAAATGTACTCGATAAAAATGTTGATTCGATTATTGAATTGATTTTAAAGGGTGCTGAGAATTTACATTCAGACTATAATTGTGATATGAAAGAAAACCATAAGCTTGCAAGAAAAATTGCTAGTGAATCAATGGTTCTTCTTAAAAATACAGATGATATTTTACCTTTAGATAAATCTAAAAAGATAGCTTTCATTGGCGAAATGGCAAAATATCCAAGATATCAGGGTGCAGGTAGTTCACTTATAAATCCAACTCAGCTTGATTCTTGTTACCAGGAATTTCTTAGAAATGGTTACAGAGTAGCCTATGCACGAGGTTATGATAAATCTACCGATGAACCTGACCAGAAGCTTATTGCTTCAGCAGTCGAACTTGCAAAAAAGGCTGATGTTGCAGTAGTATTTGCAGGTCTTACAGAAATTTATGAATCCGAGGGCTTTGACAGGAAGCATATTAATTTGCCACCGTCTCATAATGAACTTATAAAAGCAGTTTCAGCGTGTAATAGCAATGTTGTTGTGGTGCTTTCAGGTGGTTCAGCAGTAGCTATGCCGTGGCTTTATGACGTAAAAGCAGTTCTCAATGGTCTTTTATTGGGCCAGGCTGGTGGCGGTGCAACATTTGATGTTCTTACAGGTAAGGTTAATCCTTCTGGTAAGCTATCAGAAACTTACCCACTTAAGTTAGAGGATACCCCCTCAAGAAATAATTTTCCTGGCACACTTCTTTCAGTAGAGTATCGTGAAAGTATATTTATAGGTTACAGATATTACGATAAAACAGAAAAAGATGTTTTGTTCCCATTTGGTTTTGGGCTTTCTTACACAACATTCAAGTATTCAGATATTAAGCTCAGTAGCAAAAATATTAAAGATACCGACATACTTACAGTTTCTTTTAAAGTTAAAAATACTGGCAAAAGAGATGGTGCAGAAGTAACCGAGCTTTATGTAGCTTCTCCTGAAAGTAAGATTTTTAAAGCACCTAAAGAATTAAAAGGCTTTAAAAAGATATTCTTAAAGTCAGGTGAAGAAAAAGAAGTTTCTATAGAACTTAATAAACGTTCATTTGCTTTCTATAATGTAAATATAAACGATTGGCATGTTGAAACAGGTGAATATAGAATTCTTGTAGGTGCTTCGTCAAAAGAAATTTATTTAAGCGATTCAGTTAAAGTTATATCTTCTGTCGAGGCAGAGGTGCCAGATTATCGTGAAAGTGCACCAGTGTATTATAATGGTGATATGGCGTTTGTCGCAGATTATGAATTCAAGGCGATTTTGGGGCACGAAATACCTGAGAGTGAGCGTGATATGTCGCTTCCGATTGATAAAAATTCTACTCTTGAGTATGCAGCAGGAACCGTACGTGGTGAGAAAATAACAAAGCTTATTACTGCAGTTGTTGAAAAAATCGGCGGTGGCGGTATAAATAGCGAAATGATGAAAAATACTGCGTTCCAAATTCCGCTTCGTTGTTTTGTTACAATGAGTTCAGGTGTATTTAATGACGAAATGTGCGATGCACTTTGTGATGTGCTTAATGATAAACCGTTAACGCCAAGTGCTGCTAAATTAATCAAAAATATTCCTTCAGCTTTAATGAAGTTGCCGGAATTGTTTAAGTCTATGTGATTTACATAAAGGAGAAAATGTTATGGAAAAAGTTCGTTTAGGTATTATCGGTGTAGGTAATATGGGTTCAAGCCATATTAAAAATTATATGAAAAATGAAATGCCGGAATTTATTATCACAGCAGTTTGTGATATAAAAGAAGACAGATTAGCATGGGCAAAAGAGCAGTTGCCAGAAGTAAAAACCTTTACAGATGCTTCAGCTCTTATGGATTCAGGTGAGGTAGATGCAATTTTAATTGCTACACCACACTATTTCCATCCACCAATGGTTATTGAAGGACTTAATAAAGGTCTTCATGTTATGAGTGAAAAACCAGCTGGTGTTTATACAAAGCAAGTTCGTGAAATGAATGAAGTTGCAAAGAAGAGTGACAAAGTATTTGGTATTATGTTCAATCAAAGAACAAACTGCCTTTACAGAAAAGCACATGAAATTGTTCATAGTGGTAAATATGGCGAATTAAAAAGAGTTACATGGATTATTACAGATTGGTATAGAACTCAGAGTTATTATAATTCTGGCGGATGGCGTGCAACATGGTCTGGTGAAGGTGGCGGTGTGCTCTTAAATCAATGTCCACATCAGCTTGACTTATGGCAATGGATTTGTGGCATGCCTGAAAAGATTACTGCTGTTTGTCACGAAGGCAAGTGGCACGATATTGAAGTTGAAGACGATGTAATGATTTATGCACAATATAAAAATGGTGCAACTGGTACATTTATCACAACAACTGGCGATTTTCCTGGTACAAATAGGTTAGAAATTACTCTTGACAAAGCGAAAATAATATGCGAAAATAGTGTACTGACGATAACAGAGTTGTCACAAGCTGTATCTGAGAACATCAAACATTGCGAAGATGGCTTTACTTCAATTGAGAGTAAAACTTATGAAGCAGAGTTAGATGGCAGAAATGAACAGCACACTGAAGTAATGAATAAGTTTGCAGCGGCAATTCTTCGTGGTGAAGAACTTACTGCGTCTGGTGAAGAAGGTATTAACGGCCTTACTATTTCTAATGCAGCATTCCTTTCTAGCTGGTTGGGTAAAACTGTTACTTTACCAATTGATGAAGATTTATTCTACTCAATGCTTCAGGATAAAATAAACAACTCTACATACCAGAAAACAGTAAATGAAAAAATTAATGAAGATATGACTTCTACATATTGAATGGAGTATAAAAAATGAATTCTAAAAAAATTAAAATTTTACTCGCAGCAATATTAGTGCTTGTATCAGCACTCTCTATTAATTTGTTTGCTTTTGCTACTGAGGGTGGTGAGGATTTTGTTATAACAGAACCACAGGCACCTGTGGAGACACAGGCACCACCTGTAGAGACACAAGCACCACCTGTAGAGACACAGGCACCACCTGTAGAGACGCAAGCACCACCACCTGTAGAGACACAAGCGCCGCCTGTAGAAACACAGGCTCCGACAAATAGCTATCGTCCATCAACTGGTTCATCTTCAGGAACATCATTCTACATCACATTAGTGTTAAATAATGAGGAAGAAGATGTTGAGGTATCAGTAGACAGAAATGGATTTGTTGCTGTTCCTGTAGCACCAAAAAAAGAGGGCTTTAAGTTTGATGGTTGGTATTCAGATGAAGAGCTTACTGAAAAATGGGATTTCCTTACATCAAAAGCTACAAGAGATACTGTTCTTTATGCAAAATGGAGTTCCCTCCAGGATGTTTCATTATTTTCAATTACTGTTAGCACAAATTTAGGTGGCGTAGTTACAGTTACGCCAACTAAAGCACAAGAGGGCGAAATTGTTACTATTAAAGTTAAACCAGATAAGGGTAACCGATTAGTGAAAAACTCACTTAGTGTTAACGGTAAGTTTATTGATGGTTATTCTTTCGAGATGCCAGCTAATAATGTAATAGTCGAAGCTCAGTTCGAATCAATAGATGCGGCTGATAACAATGCTGGTTTTATTAAAGGTAATATAGGCAAGATAGTTACAATTGCTGCAATTGCTATTGTTGTTGTTGCAATTATAGTTTGGTTCATCCTCAATAGAGAAAGATTTTCACGTGATGATGACGATGATGACTTTTTCTTTGTTGAACCTATGGCTGAAAATGAAGTGATTCGTCGTGATGATTTCTCAAAGCTTAAACGCAGCCAATTAGAACCAATTATTGAGGGTCAGGAAAAAGTAAGTGATTCCGATAAACTTGAAATTAATGAGGCTGAAATCAGAAAAATTTCAAAAACTGGTAGAATTAATTTGGATCAATAAATTTAGAGCGACTGCATTAATAAATGCGGTCGCTTTTTAAATTACCGGCTCTGTTGAGTTGCAAGTAAGGATTTTTATGAAGTGAATCTGTAAAAGTTATAAATTTAGCGCTTGTTAATTTTTTAAAGGGAACTACGTAGAAAATAGGCAATACAAGAATACAGCTGATTAGCCAAAAGAAAAATGAGGATTTTAAAATAATACCATCTTTAATAAAGCCATCTGAATAATCAACGCTTTTATTAATAGCTTGTTTTACAGAAATTTTTATATCTGTACACAAATAATAAATTGCATAATTATATCTTATGATAACTGCATTATAGTAAAAATGCGAGATTGATAATAGAAATACTGAGCCGAATATGAGTGTTAAAAGAACTGCAGAATAGGTCGAAGTATTAAAATATAAAAATAGTACTAAAAGCAAACAAAAAATAGGTGCCATGTAAAAATATAAAAACCATGCTGTTTTTAGGAAGAATAACTTTAAATATAAATAAAGTGCTCTGAAGCTCTGAGTTGGGCGTAAAAAAATAAAAAGATATTTGAAACTTGCTTTGCTTCCTTTTGATTGCATGAAATAAATAGCCTTTTCGCCCATTTTTAAACCACATATAAATAGAAGCAAAAGAAGGTAAAGAGTTACTGTAGCTAAGCTGTAAATAAAATAGACTAGAAAGCTGTTATAGCTGATAACTAAATTTTGAAAAAATTGACTTATCAATATAGCGTTAGTTAGAATAACTAAAGAGGCAGTTGTAGTTAGTTTTAAAATAAATGCTGTAGCTGAAACTAAAAACAATTTTAATGTGTTATTTAGCAAGAGCTCTTTTGCTCTTATTTTAATAAAGCCACTCATATATATCACCCAAAAATAAGGATTGCAATTGCTTGCAACCCTTATTTTTGACTATATTTTTGATTTTAAACGTTTTAATGTTGATAAAGTACTATAAGGTACGTGTAAATCACCGTAACCAGTTTTTAAATTTACCTGTGGCTTCATACTGCCATGAAAATCTGAACCACCAGAGTAAAAAAGACCGAGTTTCTGAGCAAGTGTCCTGAATTCAATAATGTTTTCATCGGTATATTCCGTGTAGTATCCCTCAATACCATTCAATCCATAGCCTTTAAGCTCCTTTAAAAGCTCAAAAAGCCTTTCATTATTTAATTTGGTTTGATGTAAATGTGCTAAAAAAGCAAGTCCTCCAGCACTCCGTATGGCAGTTATAGCATCCTTAGGCGTGATTTCCTTTTTTACGGCATAGCAAGGCTTATTAAGACCGATATACTTATCAAAAGCCTCTTTTACTGAGGCTACGTAGCCTTTATTAAGCATAAGTCTGGCTATATGGGCTCTTCCCAGAAAGTCACCACCTGCAAGTTGAGAAGCTTCTTCATAAGTTATATCAAAGCCATGGTCTCTGAGTTTTTTGCAAATCTCTTCCATTCTGTTTTTACGTACACTTCTTGTTTTTTCTATTGTTTTTAGAAGTACTTCATTTTCATGGTCAATAAAAAGCCCAATAATGTGAATTTCAGTATCTGCAGTAACAGAAAATTCAATGCCTGGTATAAATTCTAAATTAGTATTTTCACTTGCTTTTAAAGCTTCTTCAATTCCATCGACGGAATCATGGTCTGTAAGTGCAATGGCAGAAAGTCCGACTTGTTCGGCATAGTTTATCAATTCGGTTGGTGTAAAAGTGCCATCAGAGTAAGTTGAATGGGTGTGAAAATCAACAGCCCTGTCATCAAGAATGATATTTAAAGCATCTTTAAGACTGTCAACTGTTACAGCACCACTGTTTTCAGTAATTTCTTTGCCTTGATGACCAAAAGTCACGAGAATACAATCAACACCCAAAGCGTTTGCAGTTTCTAAATCGTGAAGAGTATCACCAATAAAAATTGTATCCTTGTGGTCTATATTATTCGACCTAAAGAATTTTATAGCCCTTTCTATCTTGCTCTCGGCAAGAGTGTTGTCGGCACCAAAAATCCCATCAAAATATTCTTCAACGCCATACTGTTTTGTTAAATTTCGTGCGCTTTCTTCTTTAGTGGCAGTTATTATGTATTGTTTGGCACCATTTTCTTTTAATATCTTTAATACATTTTTCGTGTCAGGTGACAAAAATGTTTCGTTAATTCGTCTGTTGTAACTGTCGTGGAAGGATTTGGATATAACAGGGAAATCTAATTCATCTTCAGTTAAAATATGCTTGTAAAAGCCAATTATAGGCGTTTCTACATAAGTGTAATATTGCTCTAAAGAAATGAGGGGTTTATTCATTTCAGTGAGCATATCGTTAACGCAGTTGAGAGATGTAACAGCATCATCAATCAAAGTGCCGTTCCAATCCCATAAAATATTGTGGTATCTCATAAAAACTCCTGTGTAGTAATATATACTACTATATTAACACATTGTGAGTAAAAATTCAAATGATGTATGATAGAAGAAAACCGAGAACTACCCCAATTATAAATGTTGAAACTCCAAGAATAGTAAGCCTTATGTTTTTTAAGACCTTTTTTGATTTTTGTAATGGTGGTTTCAAAACTATTTTTAATTCATTGTGTGCCATTTCTTTTAATTTGTTTTCA
>CALFTN010000090.1 GCA_937916395.1 uncultured Clostridia bacterium
AAAAGGCAAGGAGAGATAAATGTAATTATTCCTTCGAGGAATGAAATAAAATATTGCATATTTTCACCTTTATGATTTTTCTTTATTATAACCATTTTTTTTAGTGAGTGCAAGTAACAGTGTATTTAAAAGTGTGAATGTATATTGTAATAAAGTTATCCTTGATAATATTTACATTTTTTTATTTGACAAATGAAATAACAATTGTATAATTATTAAGCAAAATAATTTGATTTTTTGAGGTGTTTTATAGTGACAACAATACTTCTCGTTGTTATATATGTTGCGTTTATTGGCCTTGGTGTTCCTGATTCTCTTATCGGCTCTGCCTGGCCTGCAATTCACACAGAACTTGGTATTCCTGTTGAAATGGTGAGTATTCTCACATTTTTAATTTCAGGTTGCACAGTGCTCTCAAGTATGTTCAGCACAAGAATTCTCAATAAATTGGGTACGGCAAAGGTTACAGCCTTCAGTACTGCAATGACTGCACTTTCTTTGCTTGGTTTTTCTCTGGTGCCATCATTTTTGTTTATGATACCTTTAGCCATTGTCTTAGGTCTTGGTGCTGGTGCAATAGATTCTGGTCTTAATAATTTCGTGGCTCTTCATTGTAAAGCAAGTCACATGAACTTTCTTCACTGCTTTTATGGTGTAGGTGTATCGTTAAGCCCTTACATTATGTCACAAGCTTTCAGTAATGTTGGTTGGCGTGGTGGTTATCGCTATGCTTTTTATGTTCAGCTTGCTATTGCAATTTTGTTGATTATTTCTCTTCCAATGTGGAAAAAGACCTCAACTGAAGAACAAGTGGAAGAAGAGAAGGGTGTAACCCTTACGCTTTTGCAGATGGCTAAAAAATCAGATGTACGACAAGTGTGGGTAATAATGCTCATGACCAATGCAATTGAATATGCTTGTGGTGTATGGGGAAGTACATATTTAGTAAAAGAAAAAGGTTTCGAAATTGAGAATGGTGCACTTGCACTTACTATATATTACGTCGGAATGTCTATAGGTCGTTTCATTTCAGGCTTACTTGCAAATAAAATTAAAACATGGAAACGTATTTTTATAGGCTCAATAATTCTTGCACCGGCTATCGTTATTATGCTTCTTCCGTTACCAGATGTTTTTTGCGTAGTTGCATTATTTCTTATAGGTCTTGGTAATGGTTCTATTTATCCGAATATGATACACTTAACACCACACAATTTTGGTAAAGATGTGTCACAATCAATTATGGGCTCACAAATTGCCTTTGCTTATATCGGCGTTATGTTAGCACCACCTATGGTAAGTCTTATAAGTAGCGTGTTCGGAATAAAAGCTTATCCTGTTTTACTTGCATTACTCTATATAGTAATGGTTATAACTATTAAATGCTTTGTAAATTGCTTAAAAAAACAAGGTAGATACAGTAGGGTGAAATGAGTTATCCGAACCTGCCTAAAAGCGAGTGTTTTCAAGTCTTTTTGGCGTTTCGGTCTTGCAAGGCGTCAGCCTTACTTCGCCCTCAACACAAAAAATCCAATGAAAATCTTTCGCTTTATAGGTCGAAGATTTTTTATAGAACGGATTTTTGGTCAATCAAGGCAAAAACGGAGCGAATCCTTCACGGATTTGCGAGTATTTTAACGAAAAGTGAACGGAAATCCGTCTATAAAAAACATGGTTCGGATAATTCCTTTCACCCTAAGGATGTTTAAAATGAAAAGTAACGATATTTTCAATATAAATAGTTTTCTTAATCCAGATGTTTCGTGTGCACCCTTATATGTATGGGTCTGGAATGATGTTTGCACAAAAGAAATTATAGACACTCAGCTGAGTGAAATGCAAAATCTTGGTATAAGAGCGTTCTATATTCTCCCTGAACCAAAAGATTTTCGTCCCAACAGTATGCCTACAAATCTTACACCAGATTATCTCACAGACGAATTTTTTGAACTTTGTGAGTACGCAATAAAACAAGGCAAAGCATTGGGAATGAATTGCTGGATTTATGATGAAGGTGGTTGGCCATCTGGTAGTGCCTGTGGTAAAGTTACAAAATCTCACCCAGAATACTCAGTTGAAAATTCATGCTATCCAGATTTGCTCAACAAAAAAGCGACAGAATATTTTATAGAAATCACTCACGAAAAATATTTTTCTGCAATAGGAGAAGATTTTAAGAATTATGTTACTGCAGTATTCACAGATGAACCCAAAGCAGTGTTTGCTACTTCTAACAAAGAGTTACAAGACAGATATGAAGAGCTTTATGGTAAGTCAATATTGCCATATATTCCATTAATTGAGGGTGAAATTGCTCCTACAGAAGAAAATATTCATATATTGCGTCAATGGTATGATTTGTGTAGTCATGCGTTCTGTGAAAATTTTCTTTTGCCTTGCAAAAAATGGGCAAATGAAAAAGGTATTGCTTTTACAGGTCACCTTGATGTTGACCACAGTCCTCAAGGGGCTATGAATGGTTGTAATTTCAATATAATGCGTGCTCTCAGGTGTTTCGATATTCCTGGGGTTGATTTTATATGGCGTCAGATTTACCCTGAAAACAGAGTAACTAATAAAAATGATTTTAATGCGTATAACGGATTTTTTCCACGATACGCTTCATCGGCGGCGGCACAGAATGGTACAAAATTTTCTATGAGCGAAATTTTTGGTGTAGCAGGGGCAAGTGTTAATTACGATATAATGCGTTATACAGTAGGCTACGGCGCAGTGCGAGGAATAAATATTTTTAATCCTTTTAATTTTCCACTCGGCAGAAACGGTCAGCTTCTCGCTCAAGAGTTGCCTGTATTCACAGAAAAACAACCATTCTGTCAGTATCTTAGTCATTTTAATCAATATACAGAAAGATTATCTTACATAAGCTCAATTGGTGAGCGTGTATATAACACTGCTCTTTATTATCCTGTTTCAGATTTTCAGGGTGGCTTGAAAGCAGAAAAACTATCAAAAGAGTATGACCTTCTCGGAAGAGCTCTTGAAGATATGTTAGTCGATTTTGATATTGTCGATGACGATGTTTTACAATATGCTAAAATTACAGATAATGGATATATGTGCATTGGTAGTGCGAAATATAAACATATAATTATTCCAAAAGGTGCATTCATACCCGAAGCTACGCGAATTGCGTTAGATAATTTTATGAAACGCGGTGGCTGTGTTTCACATGAGCTTTCAAATCTCGCACCGGTAATAAAAGCAGAAGGTAATGGTTTACGTGCTATACACAGAAAACTTGAAAATGGTGAGTTGTTAATCCTCTTCAGAGAAACAGGCGAAAATGGGGATTACAAAATTAAATTACCATCAACAAACGGCTATTTGCTTGACTTAACCAATGGTGATTTGCAACACCTTGAAACTGAAAATGGTGCTCTTAAAATTTCTCTTGCTATAGGCGAAACTGCTGCTGTTTTATTAACTGACGATGCTTTGAGAGCAGAAGACACAAGCCATTTTAAAGATGAATTTAATATTACGAGTGGCTTTACATTCAAGAAAGAAACAGAGCTTGTTTGTGATGAAAACGGCTTTAATAATATTAAATATTCAGAAAATGTAGCTCCAATACACCTTGGTGATTGGTCTTCGTTGGTTGGTAGCGCTTATTCTGGTAGTGGTGTTTATGAAACAAGCTTTACACTTCCAATTGAAAAAACAGGTAAAAAAGCTGAACTCAATTTAGGCGATGTGCATTTTGTAGCATCAGCATATCTCAATGGATATTCCCTTGGTGTAAGCTTAGCACCACCATATAAGTTTAAAATACCTGATGGTGTGCTCAGTGAAAATAATACACTTAAAATAGTTGTAACTAATACCTCAGCAAACTGGTATGTGCATACCGATTATTTTAAAAAGTGGAAAACAGAAGAGTTATCAGAGTATTTTGATGGCGAAATAGAATATGCAAAAGATTTTCTCTCAGGCGGATTGTATGGTCCTGTAACAATTTGTACAGAGTAAATAACAAAATTTTTGCCGTTATTCTAAAACGAGTGAAAAATCATAATAAGAGGAATAATATAAATTGATATAAAATTGATAATACTATATAACTATTAAGAGAAAATTAGTAATCAGGTGATTGACAAATTCACTAACTAGGTACAATTAAAACTGTCGCAAAATTACGCCCATTCAGCCCACAAATGCCCAAATAAAGACTTAACACCGAGAGTAAGGTTAAACCCCTCACTCTCGGTGTTTTTGCATTTTTTCCACCCATTCTCCACTGACAATTTCAATCCAAAATCAATATTGTTGTGGTTTTAACTAAATCCAAATACCTCGATATATACAAAACGTTGATTTTTCTGAAAACTTTCAAATTTTTATGTAGCTTTTGTCGTTTTTCGACATATATAAACAGAGGAGGGTTTTCAAAATTAACTCTCTTGTGTGGTGGATAGACAAAAATCAACACAAAACCACAAGATATTGTTAAAAGTAGGTTGAAAATTACATTATTTGGCAGTATAATATAATAGAATAAGTATAATTTTAGAAAAAATTAGCAGAAGTACTATTTTGCGTACAATGTTTTGAGAAAGTTTATGTTATTATAGAGTAAATATCTTTATCTACTCTAAAGGAGAAATAAAAATGGTTATAGGCGAATTAAGATCAAAAATTGATAAAATCTGGGATACAATCTGGACTGGTGGTATATCTTCACCAACAAGCGTACTTGAACAGATTACATATTTAATGTTTATGAAGCTTCTTGATGATAATGAAATCAGAAAAGAGGGTAACGCCGCTGCATTAGATATTGAATATAAAAGTAAGATTTTCAAAAGTGGTGAGTTTACACCAGACGAGGGTAAAACAAGTATTCCTTATAGTGAACTCCGTTGGAGTAAGTTTCACAATGACGAGCCAACTGTAATGTTTGATACAGTAAGAAATTTTGTTTTTCCATTTATTAAAACTGTAAACGGTGACGGTAAAGATACTGCTTTTTCGCGATTTATGAGTGATGCTGTGTTTTTAATTCCAACTGCAAAAGTGCTTGCCGTTTGTGTCGATACTCTTAACGAGATAGATATGAGCAATAAAGACATTATGGGTGATGTTTATGAATACTGCCTTAATAAAATGTCAAGTGCTGGTGATTTAGGTCAGTTCAGAACACCACGCCACATTGTAGATATGATGGTTGAACTTGTAAGCCCCAATATAACTGACAAAATTTTAGACCCTGCAATGGGTAGTGCTGGCTTCCTTTTAGGTAGTGCCAAATATATTCAGAAAAATTTTGAAAAAGAGCTTATGCGAAAAGATGTTGCTGAGCATTACAACAAAACTATGTTCAGCGGTTTTGACACTGACCCCTCAATGCTTCGTATAGGTGCTATGAATATGCTTCTTCACGGTGTAGAAGAACCAAAAATTGAGCGTCAGGATTCACTTTCTGATGATAACACTGTTCGTGATGAATATTCTCTTATTCTTGCAAACCCACCTTTTAAAGGTAGTGTGTTCCCTGAAGATATCAGCAAAGATATTCTTGCACTTTGCAAAACAAAGAAAACAGAGCTTTTATTCCTTGCCTTGTTTATAAAATCTCTTAGAATTGGTGGCAGATGTGCTTGCATTGTTCCTGATGGTGTTCTTTTCGGTTCATCTACTGCACACAAAGCTATAAGAAAAGAGCTTATTGAAAATAACTGCTTGCAGGCTGTAATCTCTATGCCGAGTGGCGTGTTTAAACCGTATGCCGGTGTTTCAACTGCTGTGCTTATGTTTAAAAGAGACCCAGCAGGAACAAAGAATGTCTGGTTTTACGATATGCAGGCTGACGGTCTTTCACTTGACGATAAGCGCTCACCTGTAACAGAAAACGATATACCAGATATTATTGAGCGTTTTAATAACCTCGAAAAAGAAAAAGACAGAGAAAGAACAGAAAAATCTTTCTTTGTACCAAAGTATGAAATTGTAGGTAACGATTACGACCTTTCTATAAATAAATATAAAAAGACAGAGTACAAGCCTATAGAATACCCAAGTACTGCCGAAATTTTAGCAGACTTGAACGAACTCGAAACGAAAATTACAAAAGGGCTTGAGGAATTAGGAGAATTGCTTAATGGCTAAAAAGAAAAACAACACTACAGTTGTTAACAATATTGATTCTGTAAATCTTGAAATAGATTACGATAAATTAGCAGAAGCGATTGTTAAGGCTCAACAAAAAGCAAATGAACAATTGGATGACGAAAAGCAAGAAGTTTTTAATGAATGGCGTAAAAGCTTAGGTTATAAAGACTATAGTGATAAGCATGGTTTTGTGAAATTAATATATACATTCGGTAATAGATTTCTTTTTGCACTCAGATTGATGTTTATATCTAAAAAAAGAAAAATGGAAACATCATTTTCAGCTATATTTCTACAAACTGTATTAGCAAGTGTTTTCAAAGGTTTAAACTTCATTACTTTTTTATCTTCATTATTATTTATTGGATTGATGTTTTATCATCCAAACATTGTTTTAGAAACGTATCACTATTTTATTCTGTTTGGATTTGCAATAAGCTTATTTTTATATTCAAGGGTTTTCAGACTTGTTTCTATAGAAATCGACCAAATGAATGATAAAGAGCAATTGTTAAGTTTATTTACTGCAGTTGTTGCTCTTGTGCCATTAGTTGAATTGGTTACTGATTTTTTGAAAGGGGTGGGATGATGGAATATGTATCATTAGAAAAAGTTTGTGATATTTTAGATAGTCAGAGAATTCCAATTACAGCTTCCGAACGCAAAAAAGGAATGTACCCTTATTTTGGTGCAAATGGAATTCAAGATTATGTTGCAGATTTTATATTTGATGATGAATTGGTTTTGCTTGCCGAAGACGGTGGTAACTTTGGCTTGAAAGATAGACCTATTGCTTATCGTGTGTCAGGAAAATGTTGGGTTAATAATCATGCTCATGTGCTCAAACCTAAAGAGTGTATTGATGTTGATTATCTGTGCTACTCACTTATGTTTTATGATACAACTGGAATTGTAAATGGTGCCACAAGACAAAAATTAACACAAACGGCAATGAGGCAAATGACCATTCCGTTGGTTTCACTGGATGAGCAGAAAGATATTGTTCTCAAATTAAATAAAGTCGAGTGCTTGATATCGCAAAGGAAACAACAACTTTCAAAATTTGATGAACTTGTCAAAGCTAGATTTGTCGAGATGTTTGGTAATATTCTTTGCGATAATAATTTACCATTAGTACAACTTAAAGAACTCGCAGATGTAGGTTCAAGTAAAAGAATATATGCAAATGAATATGTTGAGTCAGGCGTTCCATTTTATCGCAGTAAAGAGATAAGAGAATTAGGAACTGGACTAAAACCTTCCGTTGAATTGTTTATTAAGCAAGAGCATTATGATGTAATAAAAGCAAAATATGGAGTGCCGAAAAAAGGTGATATTCTTATTGCTGCAATCGGTGCTACGATAGGCTATTCGTGGATTGTGGATAATGATAAACCATTTTATTATAAAGACGGAAACTTGATTATTCTTTCAACAAAGGATAACGTGAATCCTATTTTTCTTAATCATGCAATGGGAATTCTTATTGGAGATTTTAAGAATAAAGGTGTCGCAGGGAGTGCACAACTTGCTCTAACTATTGAGAAACTTCAGAAAATGATGGTTGTCAATCCAAGTATCAACTCTCAAAACCAATTTGCAGACTTCGTCAAACAAATCGAAAAATCAAAATTGTCAATACAACAAAGTCTCGAAAAACTCGAAACACTAAAAAAATCATTAATGCAACAATATTTTGGGTGAGGTGATTGTTTGTGAATTGGGATGCTATTTCCGCAGTTGGAACAATTTTGGCTGCTGTTGTAGGTGTTGCAGGTATCTGGTTGAACTTCTGGGATAAAACAAAGAAGTTGAATACCAATTTTGAAACGGTTCCAAGTTTCAAAATTTACCTGTCTAATAATTCACTAAGAACGATAGTAATAACAAAAATGATGTGCTCTGCAAACACACATATATTCTATTTAGAATACTTTGAGGGACTGAAAGAATTAAGTTTACCGCCATCAACAACTCGAAGTATTGATATAATAAAGCAAGATATATACAATGCTTATTGTAAAAATAAAATATGTGCTTTCTGTCCTCAAAAAGAAAAAGTGAAAATTATACTTTATGATAACTACGGCAGAAAGTATACTATAAAAACAGAATTAAGTATTTCTGCTTTTGAAGAATAGTATTTGACATTTACGATTTGCTTTGTTAACGCTATTAGTTAAAAAGTAAAATAATAAAAAAATTAATATAACAGCTTTTTTTGAAAAGGAGGAGATTTATAATGAATTATGGAAATTCAAATTTAAAGTTTGATTTTGTCAATCAAGATAGAGCTATAATTTCACGAGATTATTCGATGGCTGATTGGAAATATGAAAAAATCAAGGAAGAAATAAATGAATTTCAAGCAAAATTATCAAATGATGTTGATGTTTGTGTAGCGTTAGCTTCATTTGGAACAAGTATGATTATGCAAGTTACAGATATTGGATACCAAAATCCAGATATTTTATATTTTTATGGTTACATAAATGGAAATCAAACGCAACTGATTCAACATGTATCACAGCTAAATTTTGTCTTGATGGCAGTAAAAAAAGAAGAACCTGACAGACCACCAAGAAGGATTGGGTTTGCAGTTGAAGATGAAGATTAAAATAGGTGGACTGAAAAATGGAATTTCCAAAACAATTAAAAGATATAGTTTATAACTTATTACAAGAACCTACACTTGATAAATTTAGAGAATTTCTTCGTAGTCAAACAGGAGAGCACAATTCTATTGATTTTAAGGGTCAATGGATTGAAGATGCTGCTTTGGCAAAAGAAATACTGGCTATGGCAAACACTTACGGTGGAATTGTTGTATTTGGTGTAGCAGAAAATGATGATAAAAGTATCCGAATTGACGGGTTGGCAAAAATAAAAGATAAAGCGGTTGTTTCCAACGGAATAAAGAAATTTTTATCATCAAACTTGAAGTACGAGATTTATGATTTTTCCTATACTACATCTGAGTACGAGACATTAAACGGTAAACATTTTCAAATGCTTGTCGTAGAAGATACTCCTGAGTATATCCCATTTTTAGCAAAAAAAGAAAGTGGCACACTCAAACAGAATATGATATATATTCGTCGTGGAACTTCCTGCGAAATTGCTAACGAAGAAGAACTTCAAAGCATACTAAACAGACGAATGAATTATTTACATCCTATAAATGGAGAGCCACTCCAATTAGATGAGCATTTAGTTCAATTGAAAATACTTTATGAAAAAATTGATAAAAATCATGTGTATTATAAAAGAGGGGCTTTTTCTGGATTAAATGTACTTTTGAGTCCACTTGCAGAATTGATTTCCAAAGGAGAAAAAGTGGTTGAACCTAATCCCTTTTATCCAGATGAAAGCTACGAAGAGTTTGTATCGAGAATGATTGTTGAGAAAAAGAAAAAGATTGAACGTGTGCTTGATCTGTATTGAAATTCAAGTAATCATAATAGAAAAAACTAAATTGAAATGAGGGTTAGATATGTCAGAAGGTATTATAGTTGCAATAATAGGTGGTATAGCTGGTATATTATCTGCAATAATTGCAGGTGTATTTTCTTTGATTAAAAGAAAAAAAGAAACTAAAAATATTATAAATATAAAACAAAAACAAGGGATTGCTAATAAAGGAACACAGATAGGTGTTCAAAACAACATAAACAACAATAATGCAAATTAATGATTACTGTTAGGAGAATATAGAATGAGTAATGATTTAGTAATAGAACAAAAACAAAGTTTAGGGAATACAGGAACTCAAATTGGTCAACAGAATGTATATAATGGGCTGACACCTGAAGAAGCAAGTCAACTTTCTATTAATTTGTTTATGAATAATTTTCCAAAACTACAAGAGCAAGCAATGGAAAAAGTTGAGAAGTTAGTAAAAGAGTTTTGTAATACAACTGTAAAAAAACTGGTTGAAGCACAAGTTAATGATTTTTCTGAGTTTACAACACCAGATATGCAATATGTTTTGGTAGAAGCACAAACCAATTATGCACGCTTTGGTAATGAAAAATTATTATCACTGCTGAGTGATTTGGTCGTTCATAGAGTTGTATCAAACAATGATGAATATTTTAAAATTGTTTTAGATAAAGCCATTTCGGTTGTCCCAAATCTGACACAAGGACAACTTGATGCATTAACGCTTTTGTTTTATTATAAAAAAGTGATGTTTAAAAAGATTAAAAACTTGAAAGATGTACAGGAACATTTTGAGAAATCAAGCAGTATTTTTAACCCATGTGGTAACGGTGGTTATTCTCTATTGAATTCTCTGGGATGTCTCGACTTGGATTTGGGCGAAGTTTGCGAACGAGTGGCGACAACATATACGTTAAATAAGGCTGATGTTGAAAATGTTTGTCCATTAAGTATCAAGGATTTGCATTGTGATTATTCACCATCACATGTTGGAATTATTATTGCGATTATTAATTCAAACAATAAAACCAATTATGAATTTGATCCACAGAAATGGATTCGTAACTAAGGAGCATAATATGTATGACCAACTTTGATTTCATTTCAACTGAAAATGAATATAGTGCAATACATAATGCCTGTGTTTTAGCTGAAAATGCTAAAGCACCAGTTGATATTGCTATAAATTGTCGTGCTGCACTCTGGGAAATTATAAAACTTATTTATAAAAAGCATAATGTTAAAATGCTTGAAAATGCAACATTACTTGAGCTTATAGATAATAAAACTGTAATCGATTTTGTTAATAACAGTGAGCTTATAGAGTCTGTTCATTTTATTCGTAAGCTTGGAATGAATGCAGAGCACGACAAAAATATTAAAAAGAAATATGCACTTCTGGCGTTATCAAATCTTGCGCTTTTCTGTCGTTTTGTTTATGTAAAGTTTGAAAAACCAGCAGAAACAACTGAGTTTGTAATGCCTGCTTATATGAGCGAGGCAGAAACACGCAGAATTTATATTGATTCATATTTGTCAGAGGTTGGTTGGGAAGTTATTAAGCCTAATTCTGTTACTGTTTTACCAGACGGAACAGAGGTTACAAGCGGAATTGTAATGCCAGACAAGGCTTGCTGTGAAATTCCTGTAAAAGATATGCCTAACGCTTCTGGTATTGGTTTTTGTGATTATGTGCTTTATGGTAAAGATGGTAAACCTCTTGCAATTATTGAAGCAAAAAAGACAAGTGTTGAGGCACTTGTTGCTGTTGAGCAAGTTAAAACTTATGGCGAGTGTATGAAAAAGCAATATGGTTATGTTCCTGTGCTTTATTACACTAATGGTTACGAAATTTACATAATAGATGGTTTATATCCATCTCGTAAAGTTATGGCTTTTCACACTGCAGAAGAGCTTCAATATATGCTTCAGAAGCGCGAAAGAAAAGATATAACAGATTTACAGATTCGTGACGATATTTCAGGCAGACCATATCAGAAAATGGCTATAACAAATATTTGTGAACGCTTTAATAATCTTCATCGTCGTGGTCTTATTGTTATGGCAACCGGTACTGGTAAAACAAGAGTTTCAATTTCACTTGTTGAAATTCTTGCCCGTAATAAATGGATTAAAAATGTTTTGTTTTTAGCAGACCGTACAAGCCTTGTTTCTCAGGCATTTGGTAATTTCCAGAAGATTTTAAAAGATATGAGTTACTGTGTACTTTCTGACAAAAAACTTGCTAACGAGCCTAATGCACGTATAACTTTTTCAACTCACCAGACAATGATAAATTATATTGATGCTGAAAACAAAGAATTTTCATCAGCTCATTTTGACCTTATTATTGTTGACGAAGCACACCGTTCTGTGTTTAATAAATATGGTTCAATCTTTAATTATTTCGACTGTTTACTTGTTGGTCTTACTGCAACGCCAAAAGATGAAGTTGACGCTAACACTTATCAGCTTTTTAACTGTGAAAATGGTGAACCTAACTTCTCATATTCGCTCGAAGAGGGTGTAAAAGACCATTATCTTGTTCCATACAAGGTCGAAAGCAGAACTACCAAATTATTAAGTCTGGGTGTAAAATATAGCGATTTAACCAAAGATGATAAAGAAAAAGTTGAAACTGTTTTTGTTGATGAAGTAGAGCCTGATTTTGTTATACCAAAAGAAACACTATTCAAAATTTTCTATAATGTTGACACTTGTAAACGCGTTTTAGATGAACTTATGAATATGGGCTTAAAGGTAGATTATGGGCAGAAAATAGGTAAAACAATTATTTTTGCTTATAACCACAAGCATGCTGCCCTCATAGTTGATGTATTTAAAAAACTTTACCCACAATATGGTAATGATTATTGCCAACTTATAGATAATCAGGTTAAAGGTGCAGGCGAACTTATAAGGAAATTTGAAACAGAGGACAACTTCCGTATAGCAGTTTCCGTTGATATGCTTGACACTGGTATAGATGTTCCGAGTGTTCTTAACCTTGTATTTTTCAAGCCTGTAAAATCAAAAATTAAGTTTGTTCAGATGATTGGTCGTGGCACTCGTCTTTGTGAAGGTCTTATTGATGGTAAAGACAAAGATCACTTCTTGATTTTTGATTATTGTGGTAACTTTGAATATTTTAATCTTAACGTTGATGGAGCTGAAAATGTTAACTCAAAATCAATAACTCAGAGATTATTTGATTTAAAACTTAATTTATTGGTTGAGCTTCAGAAAATTGAACATCAGAATGACACAGAGCACAAGGCTTTTTATGATAAATTAAAGCCTGAGCTTTTCAATAAAGTGTGTGAAATCAAGAAAAATTCTTCTCGTATTTCTGTAAGAAGCGAAATGGCTTATGTCGATAAATATTGTGATGAAGAACGCTGGCAAGCGATTTCTATTCTTGATGCAAAAGAAATGGAACTTCACATTTCAAAGCTTATTGATAGTGATATTAATGAAGATAAAAAAGCATTAGCGTTTGATGTAAAAATGTTCAACATTGAGCTTTCGGTTTTAGCTAACGGAAATATAAACGAAGCTCTACAATCTGTAGGGCAGGTGAGAAAGGCTGCAAGAATACTTCTTGACCATTCAACAACTGAGGGCGTAAAAGAAAAGGCTGAAACACTTCAATTGCTCGCAGGAACTGAGTTCTGGGAAAATATTCCAAAGGTGAGTAAACTCGAAAAATGTCGTGAAGAAATTCGTGACCTTATGAAATATATTGATAATAAAATCGACCCTATAAATATTGATACACCAGACGAGGTTATGCAAGGCAATTTCAAGGGCGAAACTTTGATGGATATTAGGACTTATAAAGAAAAGGTTGTTGATTACCTTGCGAAAAACACAGATAATAAAACAATATTGAAAATCCGCAATCTTGAACCTATTAATTCTGACGATTTAAAAGAGCTTGAAAGAATTTTGTGGGAAGAACTCGGCACAAAAGAAGAGTATGAAAAGGCTACCGATATCGATAATCTTGCAGCTTTCATCCGTTCTATTGTTGGTATCGCTCAGGATGTAATAAACGAAAAATTCGGCAAGTTCCTGAATGATAATGTTCTTAACTCACAGCAACAGGAATTTATTAAAGCTATAATCGATTATGTTCGTGAAAATGGCGATATAGAGAAAAAAGATTTGCTCGAAAAATCACCATTTGATAATTATGATTTTTTAACCCTTTTCGGAACCAACATCCCAATCCTCACAGAAATCGTAAACACTATGCACAACACCATCACCGCGGCATAAAACCACACCACCCACCAAATTTGGTGGGTGGTATTTTAATGTCACATTTTCTTATTACAATGTTTATCAAAGCTCGGATTGAATGCATAGAAGTTCTTAGCATCCAACTTGTCAGTTGCAATTCTTAAGCCTTCCCCTTGAAGTAAATCCTGAAAAAAACGACACACTAAGCCGATTTCAGACAAATTAAAATAATTTAATCCAAAAAGGGACACGTGCGTCGATAAATTCAAATTTATAGTG
>CALFTN010000091.1 GCA_937916395.1 uncultured Clostridia bacterium
GCGCCTTTGAGACCGTATTTCTTTCTTTCTTTCATTCTTGGGTCTCTTGTAAGAAGGCCAGCTTTTTTGAGAACTGGACGAACTTCATCTTCTGATTGAAGAAGAGCTCTAGCTATACCATGACGGATAGCACCAGCCTGACCTGTTACACCGCCACCTGATACACGGCAGATAACATCATATTTTTCAGATGTTTCTGTAAGTGCGAGAGGCTGACGAACGATAAGTTTAAGTGTTTCAAGACCGAAATAATCGTCAATATCTCTGTCATTGATTGTAATTTTACCTGTACCTGGGTAAACACGAACACGAGCTACAGATTTTTTTCTTCTACCAGTACCGTAGAAATATGGTTTGCTTTCGTACATTGTTTATTGCCTCCTCACTTAAAATTCTCTAACAATTGGCTTCTGAGCCTCTTGTTTGTGCTCAGCACCAGCGTAAACGCGGATACGAGACATAGCATTTCTACCGATTGTGTTGTCAGGAAGCATTCCCTTAACAGCTTTTTCTACAACGAATTCTGGTTTTGTTTTCATAAGAGTGCCGTATTTAACAGCCTTCATATTACCAACATAACCTGTGTGGTGGTAATAAATCTTATCATTAAGTTTATTACCTGTAAGAACGATTTTTGAAGCGTTGATAACAATAACGCTATCGCCACAATCTGCGTGTGGTGTGAAAGTTGGTTTATGTTTGCCGCGAAGGATAGTAGCAGCTTCAACTGCAACTTCACCGAGTGTTCTGCCTTCAGCGTCAAGAACATACCATTGACGATCAGTAATATCGCCTTTAGGCATATAAGTAGACATAATAGTTACCTCCGTTATTTTTTTGGAACATAAGAATCCCGTTTTGCCTTGATATATTATCATAGCAAAACGGGTATGTCAACACTTTTTTCAAGAAAATTCAAAATAACTTTCATTATCTTTTATTTTCTTTTGTTTTCTCTATTTTTTAATGCTTTTTCTCACTTGGCAAATTCAATTATTTACCTAATCTACTATAATCCTTCACAACATTTATAGTATTTTTTTGTCGTTTTTTCTGTTTTCTTTGCTTTTTAGTCGTTGTAAAGAACATACATAACAATAGCGCTAATACAATTAAAGCAACATAAAATGCGGG
Source organism: uncultured Clostridia bacterium (assembly GCA_937916395.1). Lineage (GTDB taxonomy): Bacteria > Bacillota > Clostridia > Oscillospirales > Acutalibacteraceae > DTU089. The sequence continues at coordinate 1,135 of CALFTN010000091.1, forward strand.
TGATTTAACTAAAGTTACAACCCAATTAAACATTGCCCAAATGTGATTTTTCTTAACAGTATGACCTGCCGAAAGCATAACCTCAGTAATCACAACATCACCATACAAGAGTTGTGCCTTACCAATTTCTTCACCTTCTTCAACAGGTGCTTTAACTTCATCTGGAAAGCCTGAAGGATAAGAAACAACGATATCATCAATACCTACTTCATTCAAAACAACAGCCTTAACAGGTTCACGTGGCACTAGGCTCACATAATCATAACCTCTGCCGAATTTCACTTTCACTTCACCAAGTACTCTGTCTGTATCAGCAAGAACCTTCATTTCCATATTTTCAAATGCCCATCTTAGCATATATCTACATGTAAGATATGCCGTATTTCTACCTTCACCATCAAGGTAATAGTTATTTACACCTTTCATCGCAATAGATATATAAGTGTATCCATTTTTTGTTGCACTAGAAATAAGACAAGTACCCGCTTTATCAGTTGTGCCAGTTTTAAGACCAATTGCACCTGGATAATAATAGTAAGAATAATCATTTAACAAGGGATTTGTATTGTAAAGATAGCGAACGTCACTCTTATTGGTTTTGGGCATTGTTTTACCATATTTTGAAGATATTTTCTTTATGGTTTCATTTTTAAGAGCATGTTTTGCTATAATATACATATCATTGGCTGTTGTTCTGCTTTGTTTATCGCTATCAAATCCTTTTGTACTTTCATCATCTAAGCCGTGTGGATTTGAAAAGTAAGTATTTTTACAACCAAGTTTTTTAACATATTCATTCATATCGTTAACAAACTTCTGCTCATCCCCTTCACCATAGTGATACGCAAATACTGCAGCCGCATCGTTAGCACTCGGCAAAAATAAACAATATAAAAGCATTTCAATAGTTGTTTTTTCTCCGGCATAAAGACCTGCAATAGAACTACCCGTACCCAATATACTGTCAATCGCTTTTTTGGAGCAAGTAATTTTTTTAGATAATGGGTCACCTTTATCTAACACAACAAGAGCTGTTACAATTTTGGTAAGTGATGCAGGTGCAGTTATTTTATCAGCATTTTTTGAATAAATGACTGTATCTGTATCAACATTAACAAGTAACGCAATTTCAGATTCATACTCTGGAGCTTTAATGTCGTAAACAGTAGAATTGGATTTAGCAAAAGCAACATTTGAGAATAAAGATATAAATAAAATAAAACAATTTATAAAAATAAATGATTTTTTCATAGACAACACCCAATAAATGTAGTAAAATAGTAGCCAACAAACATTATAACACTTTATTCAGAGAAATGAAATAGTATTTTCAAAAAAAGGAATGTGAATTTATGGTTTATATTACTGGTGATACACACGGCGACCCTGAACGACTTTCAAAAGCAGCATTAAAGGAATTGCAACCTGGTGATACTTTAATAGTTTGTGGCGATTTCGGCTTTGTTTGGGACAATTCAAAGGCTGAGCAAAAAATTTTGAAATCATTCACCAAAAGAAAATATAATATTTGCTTTATTGATGGCACGCATGAAAACTTTGAAATCCTTAACGGATATCCTGTTACTTCGTGGAATGGTGGCAAAGTACACAGAATCTCTGACAATATTTTTCATCTTATGCGTGGGCAGATTTTTACCATTGATGGTTTAAGAATTTTCACTATGGGTGGCGGAGAAAGTCCTGACCTTGAATACAGACTTGAAGAAACCTCATGGTATAAATATGAAATCCCATCAAAAGCCGAATTATTGGAAGGTGCCAACAATTTAGAAAATGTTGACTGTAAAGTTAATGTTATAATAACACATGAACCTTCCAGTATTATTAAGGATTTCTTAAAATTAGGTAACAATGAACCAATTCACGTAACAACTCTCAATGCATATTTTGATGAACTTTCAAAGTGCAGTACATTTGACCGTTGGTTTTTCGGTAGTCTTCATCTTGATAAGTATATTTCAAATTCATATATCGGCGTTCACAAAGCACTTGTTAATGCCCATACTGGTGAAAGAGTTAGTATATAAAATTTGAATGGGATGTAAAAGCTCAGTGTTTTTACATCCCATTTTTTATAAAAATATTCAATATGTTACCTTGACAAACAAATAACATCTGTTATAATTGTTATGTCAATATTTGCCCTCATAGTTAAATGGATATAATAAACCCCTCCTAAGGGTTAGTTATAGGTTCGATTCCTATTGGGGGTGCCAAAATATTAAAAGCACTTGAGAAAAAATCTTAAGTGCTTTTTGTTATTAAAACCAACTTGTTATAAAAATTTCTAACCCAATAAAAATAAGAATTACGCCACCTAAAATCCCAGCTTTACCACTGAGCTTGGTGCCGAATTTTCTTCCGATAATAACACCTACAAAGCAAATAAAAAATGTTACAAATGCAATTATCAAAACTGCTAAAAGTGCAAGCGATAAAGTATAATCGGCAATGGTAAAGCCAACAGAAAGTGCATCAATCGAAGTGGCTACCCCCTGAACCAAAAGTGCAGTTAAACCAACACTTTTCAATTGAGCTTCTTCCCCTTCTTTTTGCTTTACACTATCATAAAGCATTTTACCACCGATGTAGCAAAGAAGGATTAAAGCAATCCAGGGAATTAGTTTTTCAAACCAACTAAAATACTGGACTATGGTATGAACACAAATCCAACCTATAAGTGGCATTGCAGCCTGAAACAAAGCAAAAACACCTGCAATAGATGTTATTTTGGCTGTTTTCATTTTAGGCTCGTTCAAACCATTTGCAAGCGAAACAGAAAACGCATCCATTGCAAGACCCACACCGAGTAAAATATTATTAAAGAAAAAAGTAAAATTGAGCATACGTCACCCACCATTTATTTTTTTGTTATCTTTTGCGGTGTTTATAGAAGCAATTAAAATCCTGCGAATTGTCCCACAATCATTAAATAACTCTTTACCCTTTTCTCTATCTACAATTCCAGCTTTAACCAAAAGTTCAATCCAATACTCTGTTTCATAACACTCTTTTAATGCTATTTGAAGTTTTGCAACAAAATCTGCTTTCCCATGTGCATAATTTGCTTCACGAATATTCGCCCCAATACTAGTTGCAGAGCGTTCTAATTGATTAATAAGCGAACGATGACTTTTTATTGTTTCACAAAACTTTACTACTTCTATTGCAAACTCCATTGAAAGTTCACGAAGTTTTGATTCTGCCATACTCAACACCTCGTTTAATTACAGTGAAATATTTGCCATTGTCAAATGTGAAATAATCTATCGATTATGAAATATTTTGTCAGTGAACAAAATGTGAAATGAAATAAATCTATTAACACGCGTAGCGTATTTCACATTACAAAGTAATATTTCACTTCGAAGAAATTTCACAAATCCACAAGGATTTATTTCGTTGAAAAAAGACCATTCTAAAAGAATGGTCTTTTTTCTGGTGCTGGTGATCGGACTTGAACCGATACGATGTTGCCACCGAGGGATTTTAAGTCCCTTGCGTCTGCCTATTCCGCCACACCAGCATTACTTGAACAATTATAATCATTTAAGTGTAACTTGTCAAGTGTTTTTTTACTTATTTTGAAAAAAATATTAATATTTATATAACAAATCCACCATTAACACCAAGAACCTGACCGGTAATAAAATCTGCACCAGAAGAAATCAAAAATGACACTGCATTTGCAACATCAATGGGTTCACCAATTTTATTAAGTGGCGTATCGTCTTTTAAAGCTTTGAGGTCTATTGCCGAGAACTCTGAAATCATATCTGTTTTAACAACACCAGGTGAAACAGCGTTAACTGTTATTCCAGAAAGTCCAACTTCTTTAGCAAGTGCTTTAGTCATACCAATCAACCCAGCCTTTGATGCCGAATAATGAACTTCCATAGAAGCACCTACTTGCCCCCACATTGAAGTAATATTTACAATCTTACCTTCTTTATTTTTCACCATTCTTTTTACTGCTTCTCTTGAACAATAAAAAGCACCTGAAAGATTTGTACCAATCATTATTTTCCACATCTCATCAGTTATATCAGTAAAAAGAGCCTGTTCAGCAACACCAGAATTATTAACTAAAGCATACAGCGAACCAAATCTCTTATCAAAATTCTCAAACAATTCAAAAACCTCAGCAGATTTTGAAACATCAGCCTTAAAAATTTCAACATCAACATTAAAAGCAAGTAATTCATCCTTTAACTCTTGTGCTTTGAGTTCTGATGTATTATAACAAACAGCAATATTATATCCGTCTTGTGCAAGTTTTCTACAAACGCTGGCACCAATACCTTTTGCACCACCAGTTACCAAAACTGTTTTTTGTTTACTGTTTATCATTTTTTGTTTCTCCGATTAACTTTGAAAATTCCTGAACATTTGCAGCATTTAATGGTTTTGAAGTATAACCTGCAGGTGGAGCAAAGAAACCATTAGGCGCACTATTGGTAATACTATCGTAATAGATAACTGTACCATCGGCACTTTTGGACATTAAAATTGTGTTACCTTTATAATAAGTAACGCTTCCGTCATCATATTTGCTGTAATCAACTTCTTTGCCATCAACTTTTGTTGTACCATTTTTAACTATCTTTTTATCACTATCAAGCAAATCATCTTTTAACAAAGAATTTATATTCTTATCATCTTTATAATCTGATAAAAGCGCTTTAGGAATTGTTATATAGCTCTTATTTTCAATCTGAACTAAATAAATATTTAAGTAGTCGATAATTATGCCTAACTGATTACCATTATAAACAGTCATAATTGCATATTTATTTCCACTCTGTGCCAATTTATAAGTTGATGTTTTACCATCTTTTACAATTCTACCAACTACATAATAATTTCTTGATTCAAAAACTGATTTATCGTTCTGAGCATTTTTATTTAAAGCAGAATTATAACGATTATCAGTAATTCCACCTAAAACATCTTCATCTAGCTTATTATAGAAATTTTTACCATCCTGAATTTCCTTATCAGAAAGTGTAACATTTTCTGTACCAATAACATTACCGTCTTTGTCGGTAACTTCAACAACTCTTGTAACATTATTACTTATATTAACCTGTGAAATATCCTCTGGTTCACCAGGAAGTTCAAAGGAAAAATTACAACCTGTAAATAAAATTGCAACTAAAAGAATAATTGATGATAATAAAACAATAGATTTTCTATTCATAATAAACTCCAAAATTTTCTGTTATTTGCCGCACTTTTTAAATTCATTTAATACACCTTTAATATGCTTAAAGGTTTCGTCTTCACCTTTTTCTTGTAGCATCAAAAGCCATGACTCTAAAAGGTCAGACGTCGTTTTATGAATAACACGTCGATGCTTTGATTTCATAAAATACTCTATTGGCATATTCTCATTATAATTTAATTCATTATAAATTTTGCTTGCTGCTACTCTGTCACAAAACATCTCAGCAACGTAATTTATTGGCATTTCTACCGGTTCGACAACCTTTGAAACAGGGTTATAATCAAACCAATATTCGAAATGATGTTTGTTTCTGCCTTTATGGTGCATCCAGGCAAGCGAATATCCATTTTCTTGTCTTTCAGCTTCGTTAGGACTTCTTTCACCAAGATAATAATGAGCACCAACTAAAAACTCTGAAGGTGAATATTTAGATAAATCATGTCTTAAACCTTGCCAGAGAATTCCACATTTGGCACAATGGCGAATTACGGCATGTCTGTGCTTTGTTATAGTTTTAAAGTGTTTAATCGGATGTCCCATATTATCCCCTTGTAATTTTGTAAGTATAGAGATATTGAGAATTAATATCATCAGGTGAATCAATATCAGCTTTTAATGAAAGCTTTCCGTCATCATTAAAAATCTCAACATTTGCGTCAGAACCAAGAAGAGAAACCTTTAAATTGTTGCTAAATGGTATTTCAGCGAAAGTTTGCTTTTTTGAAGGGAATATTTCTGTAATTGCGTAAATATTGTTACCATTCTTTGTGTAATAAAGTCCTTCTTCTTTAGTCTTTACATAAACTTCAGAATCATAAATAGCTTCACCATTTACTTCTAACCATTTACCCATTCCTAAAAGGCGTTCTTCCATAAGTGGTGGAATTGTACCATCGGCATCAGGACCAATATTAAGAAGGAAGTTACCACCCTTTGAAACGAGTGAACAGAGTATTTTAAGAAGCTCTTTTACTGAAAGATAATCTTCACAACCCTCTTCTTTGTTAATACCAAAAGAACGACCGATTCCACGACATTCTTCAAATGGTCTGTCAAGTTCAACATCTTCAATACGTCGCTCTGTACCTAAATAAACATCAATAATTCCATATTCAGTAGTGAAGTTACCACCCTTACGACCACGAGTTTCTTTACCCCAGCGGTCATTTGGAACAATAAAATCTTTAACAGAAGACTCATTATAAAGCCATTGTAAAAATTCTGTTGAATGCCACACATCGCTTTCGTGTTCCCATTCACCATCTGTAAAGAGTGTATTGGGTTGATATTTTTCAACTAACTCTTTGAGCATTGGATGTAAGTGTTCTAAAGCATACTTTTCAGGGTCTTCTAAATAATATGGATGCCACCATTCATAAACTGAATGATAAACACCAAAACGTACACCTGTACCCTCCATTGCATTTTTAAGCTCCATAAGGAAGTCACGCTTTGGGGCACATTCTACTGAATTAAGCCCTGGTGCAAATTTTGTATCATAAAGACAATAACCATCGTGATGCTTAGAAACAAAATTAATATACTTAGCACCTGAGCGTTTGAAAAGAGTTGCCCATTTTTCAGCATCGAAGCGTTCACCTTTAAAATCATTGACAAAATCATAATATGGTCTTGAGTTATAATGCTTTTTATGAAACTCTTTATATTTTTCCTGAGCTGGAGTTTCAGGATTTTCCATATTACAAGAATAACCATACCATTCTGCGTAATCTTTTAAAGGTGCATAAGCTGGAACGCTATACAAACCCCAGTGAATAAAAATACCAAACTTAGCTTTACCAAACCAATCAGGTACTTTTCTACTATTTAATGATTCCCAATTGTTTTCAAACATTGTTAGTAACCGACTTTCTTATATATTTCTATCGCAAAATGAACTGTTGTAGTTAAAGTTTCAAGCTTTAAAAGCTTTTCTGTATCTTCTTTCGATGTTTTATAATAGTAAGGTGTCATTGTAAAGAGATTATAAATATCTTCTTTGTTTTCTAAAATAATCTGATACTTTAACTCTACAGAATCAAATAGCACAAATAGTTCATCATTTTTAATTTCAGGCTTATTTTTATATGGCTTATCATATATTGCCTCTTTAAGCTCCCACAAATGCTCAGAAAGCGGCACAACCTTTATTAAATAGCCATCTTTTTTTAACACCCGATTAAATTCATCGTAAGCACAAGGTGCAAAGATATTAATAACTATATCTGCGCTATTATCTTCAAACGGCAACTGAAATGCACTGGCAACTGCATAGCTTATTGATTTATCAAATTTAGAGGCATATTGCAAGGCACTTTTACTTATATCAATACCATAAATATCCGAAATACCACATTCGGTTTTAATCTGAGAAGTGTAGTAACCTTCGCCACAACCAATATCAAATAAAACTGAATTATTTGATTTCACTCTGTTAACAGCTTTACAAATCTCCTTAGAAAGTAGAGAGTAATAACCATTACCTAAAAAATCACGACGAGATTTAACCATAAGCTTATCATCACCGTGACGTTTCAGCGAAGACTGTTGTGACATTAAAAGATTAACATACCCTTGCTTTGCTATATCAAAACAATGGTTATTCGTGCAACAAAACTTGCCCTCCTGCTTAGTTAAAACTGCCTTACAAACAGGACAAATAAAATATGACATAATATGTAATTACTCTTCAATCAAAAGCTTTTTAAGCTCTGACATAAATGTGTTAATATCCTTAAATTGACGATAAACTGAAGCAAAACGAACATAAGCAACTTCATCAACATCTTTAAGCTTATCCATAACAAGCTCACCAATTTTAACAGAAGTAATTTCTCTGTCAAGTGAGTTCTGAATTTCTGATTCGATTTCATCCACAATTTTTTCGAGTGTATCAATAGGCACTGGTCTCTTTTCACAAGCACGAACCATACCTTTAAGAAGTTTTTCACGATTGAAAGATTCTCTTGATTTATCCTTCTTTATAATCATAATAGGAACACTTTCAATAATTTCATAAGTTGTAAAACGATTTGCACAACTAATACACTCTCTACGACGACGGATTTTTTCGCCTTCATCAGTAGGTCTTGAGTCTATAACTTTACTTTCTTCGTAACCACAAAAAGGACATTTCATAACAATAACTCCTTAAAATATAATATACAGGTTGATTATACCAAATATATGTATATAATTCAAGAGTTTTCGTAGATTTCCACAACATTTTGCTCAGCCTGAAATTACCATTGAAACTTTTTCTGTTTAATATTAAAATTATTTTGGTGATTAAATGTTAAAAAAAGTTAGTTTCATAAAAAACAAATATGAAAACCTTGGTAAATATTCAAAACTTACAATTAAACTCTCTACAATATTCTTTTTAACTTGTATTTTAGCTTCGCTTATTTGTTTTATATTTAAAGATTTTTCAAATAATTATATTTTCTTTTACAGAGTTTCAGAAGAATTGCTTTTAGCTGCGAGAAGCTGTTTTGGATTAGGGTTAATTTTTAGTATTATATGTATAAAAACAGAGCTACAATGAAAATCATTGTAGTTCTGTTAATCTTCTTCATCATCTGAAAATGTATAAAACACACCCATAGCACCATATTCGCAAGCAGTATCATAAGCCTCTAACGAATCAGGTTCATCAAGATATCTTTCTCGTTCAACTGTGTACATATCTTCAGCGTAAAGCCATTTCCATTTTTCCCATTTGATATACTCTTTAGCTTTTTTTATAGCTTCTTTTGTTGTATCTGCTTTAACCCAACAATTTACATATGCACCACTAAGATATTCTGATTCAGGGTTATTTTTCATTGGCTTTGCTTCAATCAAAAAGTAATAGATTGACATACTCAAAAACCTCTTTTAAAACTCTATTGATAGTAAAAACTATCGTTTAATCCTTGTATAAAACTCTTTATCATCTTCGTGATGAATAAATGCACCATTTTTCTGTTGAACCTTTAATGAAGCGGGATTATCTTTGTGAACAGATATATAAATCTCACCCTCTTCTATAATATCCCAGGCTTTTTCTATAGTTAACCTCAAGCCCACTGTAGCGTAGCCCTTGCCACGATACTCTTTACCAATACCGTAGCCTATGTGCCCCGCACCATTTCTTAAAAAATCATTCAAATAATGTCTAAGGCGAAACCAACCAACTATTGTTTCGTCATCCCACAAAAAGTATGATGTTTCTGGAACAAATCCATCCGGTAAACCAACACCATTTGAGTAATTAATAATTTGAGGTAAAATATCATTTTCAAATTCTTCTTTTTTGCAATCGAAGTAAGGGTTAGTAAAACCATTTTCATCTTTTGGGGTATTTTTTATAAACTCATATTCTTTTTCAATATCTTCAAAATTTGCTTCTTTTAGGTATAGCATAAATATCGCTCCATTTTATTAAAGTCATATAGCTATTTCAAAATTTCTTTATAAGATTATTTATTATTATCTTTCGCAGTCTTAATAGATGAGATGAGCATTCTCTTAATTTCTTCAGCAAGCGATAATAACTCCTCAAAATTATAAATTACCAAATTAGTGTTTTTTAGTAAAGTAAGCCAATAAATACTCTCACTCACTTCTTTTAGTGATATATGAAGCTTTGAAATAAAATCAGCTTTACTGTTACCATAAATTGCTTCATTAATATTCGCACCTACACTTGTAGCAGAACGCAACAATTGTTTGGCGATTGTTGTATCTTTCTTTGATTTTGAGAACTCCTCATAAAACAAAACAATTTTTGTTGCAAAATCAAGAGATTTATCAAGCAACGGACTATTCATAACAATACACCTCTGCTAAATGATAACATATTTGCCTTTAACAATCAACTCACTTTTCTAAATCTCTTCTCTTTTCATTTTTATCTCTTATCTGGAAACGACAATTAAGATAATAGAGAAAAAAGATAAGAGAAAAGTGAAAAGAACAAAAAGAAACGACAACTTTCTTACGAAAATTGTCGTTTCTTTTTGGTGAGTTATCGGAGATTCGAACTCCGGACACCCTGCTTAAAAGGCAGGTGCTCTGCCTACTGAGCTAATAACTCATATATATAAACCTCAAATTAATGAGGTTCATTTTGTAAATGCGAAAAGAATAACTGCAACAAGTGTTACAACAAAGAACACAACTGCAAGAATCTTTGTAAAGAAAGCAAGTTTTGCTTCTTTTGAACGGCCTTTATTCTTTTCATAGAAAGAATCAGAACCACCAGCGATTGCTCCTGAAAGACCAGCTTGGCGGCTTTGTTGAAGCATTACTAAAAATACAATAGCGATTGATGCAATAATAAGAACTGCACCGATAAGGTAATGATACCAAAGAAGTTCAGCCATTAGCTTTGTCCTCCTAGAATTTTTACGCTCTCTCTTTAGCGCCTTGATATATTAACACAGACTTTCATAAAATGCAAGTCTTTTTTTAAATTTTTTTAAAAATTTTTTATTTTTATGTATTATCAATAAAAATTTGCATATTATAAGGTCAGCAGATAACTCTTTTAATAAAATTTGCGTTTGATTTGAAGTGTTGTATTTAAGATAGTATCAAAATTTTTGAAATTACTTTATACCATACAACATAACTTCAACAGAATTATCTGCCCAGCCGACTCATTATGAGCCGGCTGTTGTTTTTATTAATCGAGCAATGACAACTGTTCTGCGGTATCATCAGCACTAAGTGTGGCACCTGCTGCTGGTAAGGTTTTTGTTCTATACCTGTAAGGTTTACTGAATTCACCTTCTACATAAGGTCTTACACTTTGTACTTTATGATACTTTTTAAGTGTCATAACATTGACACCTGCAGTATCTTTTGTTGTTTTAATAGAAATTGCACCAGTATTAACTAAAAGAACTCGACCTGCTGTTGAAGTAAGAACATACTCTGAATCTTCTTTAAGATAAAAAGCTGCGACAAGTGGTGCTTTATCTGAATATGCTTTAATGAGCTTTTTACGATTTGTTTTTGTATCGTAGCCTTGCATATTAACTTTAGCTGCTTTACCATTCTCAAAGAAGAACATCATAAATCCACTATAATCAGTTGTAACAATCATACAAAGTGGTTTTTCATCAGCTTCAAATTGAAGCTTTGATGGCACAAAATCACCCAATACACTTGCTTTACTATCTTCAAATTCACTTGCCTTTGATTTATAAACCTGACATTTATCTGTAAAGAAAAGAAGCTCTGCACGATTAGTTGTTTCAACAGTTGAAACTAACTCATCGCCTTCTTTGAGTTTTTGTTCGCCGCCCATTCTGAGAGAAAGCGGAGTAATTTTCTTAAAGTAACCATCTCTTGTAAAGAAAAGATGAACTGGGTAATCTGGTACTTCTTCAACCTCTTCAACTTCTTCAATATCATCATAAATAATCTCTGTTCTTCTATCTTTACCATACTTTTCTGATACTTTAGTAAGCTCATCAACAATAATCTTTTTTACTCTTGCTTTACTTGAAAGAATATCTTCCATATCTTCAATATCTTTTTTTAACTGGTCAACATCTTCAAGTCTTTTAAGAATATATTGTTTATTGAGATGACGAAGCTTTATTTCTGCTACATACTCAGCCTGAATCTGGTCGATACCAAAGCCAATCATCAAGTTTGGCACAACCTCGGCTTCTTCTTCAGTATTTCTTATAATTTTAATCGCTTTATCAATATCAAGAAGAATCTTTTTAAGACCTAAGAGTAAATGTAATTTGTCTTTAGCTTTAGATAAATCAAAGAAAACACGTCTGTTTACACATTCTGTTCGGAATGCAATCCACTCAGTTAAAATCTCTTTAACGCCCATTACCCTTGGAACACCAGCAACAAGAATATTGAAGTTAGCAGAAAATGAATCTTCAAGTGGAGTCATTTTATAAAGACGCTTCATAAGTTTTTCAGCATCTACACCACGTTTTAAGTCAATAGTAATTTTAAGACCAGACTTATCTGTCTCATCACGAATATCACTAATTTCTTTTAAAGAACCAAGCTTCACCTTTTCAATTATCTTTTCAATAATTGCTTCACAGGTAGTAGTTGCAGGAATCTCAGTAATATCAATACAGTTATTTGATTTATCGTAACTGTATTTTGCTCTTAATTTAAGAGAACCACGACCAGTTTTATACACTTCTTCAAGTGCATTTCTGTCATAAATCATCTGAGCACCACCTATAAAATCTGGTGCTTTGAGTGTTTCAAAAATATCGAAATCAGGATTTTTAATTATACCGATTGTTGTATCACAAAGCTCTTTCAAGTTAAAAGAGCAAATATTACTTGCCATACCAACAGCAATACCACTATTAGTGTTAACAAGCACACTTGGAAAAGACACTGGTAAAAGTGTAGGCTCTTTCATCGTGCTATCATAGTTATCAACAAAATCAACTGTATCTTTATCAATATCATTGAAAAGCTCATTACAAATACTTTCAAGCTTTGCTTCTGTATAACGTGCAGCAGCATAAACCATATTCTTAGAATATGATTTACCAAAGTTACCCTTGCTGTCAACATAAGGGTGTAAAAGTGTTTCGTTACCTCTTGAAAGACGAACCATTGTCTCGTAGATTGCAGCATCACCATGTGGGTTTAACTGCATGGTTCTACCAACAATATTCGCTGATTTAATTCTGCCACCATTAATAAGCCCCATTTTATACATTGTATAAAG
>CALFTN010000092.1 GCA_937916395.1 uncultured Clostridia bacterium
AGAATCCCAGCCTTCCAAGCTGGTCGTGTGGGTTCGATTCCCATCACCCGCTCCAAGTAAATATGCGCTTTTAGCTCAGTTGGATAGAGCAACTGCCTTCTAAGCAGTAGGTCGGGGGTTCGAATCCCTCAAAGCGTGCCAGTTGTGGTGGATGTAGCTCAGTCGGTTAGAGCGCCAGATTGTGGCCCTGGAGGTCGTCGGTTCGATTCCGATCTTCCACCCCATTTTTTTAGGGATGTAGCCAAGCGGTAAGGCAACGGACTTTGACTCCGTCATTCGTAGGTTCAAATCCTGCCATCCCTGCCAAAACAAAATCCGTTCACGAAAGTGAGCGGATTTTTTGTTTTGTACTATTCTCTATTCTTTATTATCTATTATCTATTATCTAAAATTTTTTAATTACCCCACAAGCGATTTTTTCTCCTGCATTTTCTGATGGTTGTGATGTAAAATCGTCTGGCATATTATGAATAATAACTGTGCGACCAATAATATCTGAGACGTTAAATCTGTTGAGGTCTATATATTTTATGTCGTTTAACATTTTTGGTTCAATAATGTCAATACACTATTATTGACACTAATTTTTATGTGTGGTATTATGTCTTATAACTAATTTTATGGAAGGGTCATTTTAATGTTACCAGTTTTATATATTGTTATTCCATGCTATAACGAAGAAAAGGTTTTACCAATAACTGCACCTGATTTTCTTTCTAAGTTAAATGAGCTTATTGAAAATGAATTAATAAATAAAGATAGTAAAATTATGTTCGTTAATGATGGTAGTAAAGATTCTACCTGGCAAATTATTACAAAACTTGCTGAGGAAAATGAACAGATAATAGGTATTTCACAAAGCAGAAACCGTGGCCATCAGAATGCTGTTCTTGCAGGACTTATGGAAGCTAAAGATAAATGTGATATAACTATTTCTATAGATTGTGATGGTCAGGATGACCTCAATGCGATGAATGAAATGGTTAAAGAATATCTTAATGGCTGTGAAATTGTTTATGGTGTTCGTAACAAGCGTGATACAGATACATTTTTTAAGCGTTTTACAGCAGAAAGCTTTTATAAGGTAATGAATCTTTTTGGTGCTGAGGTTGTTTTTAACCATGCAGATTATCGTCTTCTTTCGAGCAGAGTTTTAAAAGAGTTTGAAAACTTTAAAGAGGTTAATATTTTCTTGCGTGGTATGATTCCATTAGTTGGTTTTAAAAGCACAAGCGTTTATTACGAGCGATTTGAGAGAATTGCTGGTGAAAGTCATTACCCGTTATCAAAAATGCTTTCACTTGCTTTTGATGGCATTACAAGTCTTAGCATAAAACCAATAAGAATTATTACAGCTGTCGGCTTTTTTATATCGGCGCTTAGTTTTATTGGTGCTTTGTGGTCTGTAATTGTCAATTTAGTTGGCAACAGTGTGCCAGGTTGGGCTAGTATGACTTGTATTATTTGTTTTATTGGTGGTATTCAGCTTGTCAGCCTTGGCGTTTTGGGTGAGTATATAGGTAAAATTTATCTTGAAGTTAAAGCACGTCCACGTTACATTATAAGTGAACGCGTTGGTAAAGTTTATGACGATTGTAAGGAGAGCGAAACTCGTTGAAGGAAAATAAATTCTTGAATGTTCTTTCAGAAACAGCAAAATTTATAATATTAACAATATTTGGTCTTATTGTTTTTTCTTTGTTTGTTTCTAGTATGATTACAACCTGCACAATGTATGATACACCTGAGATTATTGTTTACGAAGGTGATTCTTTAATTAAAAATGTTATAGCACTTGGTGCTGTTATTGCTTTAGGTGTGGGGGTGCGCTACACAAAGCTTAATAAATATATTAATGATAAAGCTTTGCTCTGTGTAAGTGCATTAGTTGTTGCGTGTTATTTGTGGTTTGTTTTATCTACTCAGTTACAGCTTATTTCTGACCAGTGGTATTGTTTTACAAGTGCAACTGAGTTTTTGAATGGTGATTATTATTCGTGGTTTCCAGAGGGTTATGCTGAAAGATATCCTAATCAAAATGGTTTGATTGTATTTTTTATTTTAGTCCAGCTTATTTTTGGTAAGGGTAATTATGTAGTCGTTCAGCTTATAAACCTTGTCGGTGCAGTTCTTTCTGCCGTGTTTATGGCAAAAATAAGCGAGTTAGCGTTTTCTTTAAAAAATAAACGTTTGACTACTATGTTAATGCTTATGTATGCACCTGCAATGCTTTATATTACTTTTACTTATGGTACTATTTTAGGCTTGTCGCTTTCAGTAATTGGAATATATTGCCAGATGAAGTTTATAACAACTAAAAAATGGAAGTATTGCATTGCTACTGCGATTTGTCTTGGTTTGGCAGTTATGCTCAAATCAAATTATCTTATTGTTTTAGTTGCTTCAGTTCTCGTTTATTGTTTTTATGCAGTAACAAAAAAGAACTGGCGTTGCCTGGTAGCTTTAGCTGGTGTAATAGGTTTTTATTTAGCAGTAAGTAAGGGCGTTACATTATTTATTGAAACTGTTACAAATGCTGAGGTAGGCAAGGGCGTGCCGACGATGGCATGGATTACAATGGGTGTTTCTGAAAGTGGTATGGCTCCTGGTTGGTATAACGGTTACAATCGTAAGCTTTATATTAATTCAGGCTTTAATTCAGAACTGGCTCACGAAAAAGCAATGAGCGATTTTATTGAGAGAATGGAATTTTTTAGCCAAAATCCAAGCTATACAGTGAATTTCTTTGGTAGTAAAGTTCTTTCTATGTGGTGTGAGCCTACCTTTCAAAGTATATGGATTCAACAGGTGAAGGGTCATCCGTATGAATTCCCAGAGTTAGTTTCTTCTCTTTTGATTTATGGCGAACCATTAAATACATTTTATTGGTCATTCTTTAATATTTTGCAGACTTTTGTTTATTTCTTTTCATTTACTTTTATTTACTTTAAATATAAAAAACTCGAAGTTTACCAACTATTACCTGCAATTATAATAATAGGTGGCTTTGTTTTCCATCTTTTCTGGGAGGGAAAAGGTCAGTATTCAATGACATATTTTTATCTTTTACTTCCTTATGCAATAAGTGGTTTTTCTGAATTGACAAAGTATTTAAATAATAAATTAATTCAAAAATTAAGGGGCATTTCTAATGAAAATAACTAAAAGAATATTTGCTGTTGTTCTCACAATTACAATGCTTGTTACTCTCTCTGTTCCGTCATTTGCTGTAAGTAAAGACGATTGGTCAAATGTATGGGGAAGTAACAATGCTGAAGCTGGGATTATTATGTTTGTCGGCAGTGATGAAACAGAACGTAATTTTTCGTGGTACTCAGAAAAAAATAGTACTCCCACAGTTACTATTTCAACAAATAAGGATTTGACCTCTCCACAAGTTTTTGAGGGTACTTGTATTGAAGCAATTGAAAGTGGTTATGCTAACAAAGTAACTGTCACAGGGCTCAAAGAAAACACTAAATATTATTATCAATGTCAGAGTGAAGGTTTTAAATCAAAGGTTTACTCATTTAAAACAGATGGTAAAACCGAATTTTCTGCTATGTATGTAACAGATGTACATATAACTGCAATTGATGACGGAAATCCTGACTCACTCAGAGATACATCTTACAGATTACATGAAACTGTAACAGATGCACTAAAGAAAAATAAAAATATTTCGCTTCTTCTTTCAGCAGGTGACCAGGCAACAGAAGGTCTTGAAAGTGAGTATAAAGCGTTTACAGCATCTGATTTGTTAAAGAGTATGTCTATTGCTACAGCTATGGGTAACCACGACAGAAAAGGTGCAGCTTATAAGGTGTTTAAAAATATCCCTAATGAAGATACTGAAGCCAGTATCCGTTCATATAATGGTACAGATTATTGGTTTACAAAAGGTGAAGCACTCTTTTTAGTAATGGATTCAAACAGTGGTAATGCTATGGCTCACGCAGATTTTGTTGAAAGAGCTATTGAAGCAAACCCAGATGTTAAGTGGAAAATTATGATGTTCCACCATGACCTTTATAGTGGCAGAATAGAACATCGTGAAAGCGAAAACAACCTTCTTCGTACAATCTGGGGACCAATTGCAGATGAATTTGGTATTGATTTAGTTCTTTTAGGTCATAGCCACTACTATACAATAACTGATGTATTATATAAAAACGCAAGAGTAGAAAAGCTACAAAAAGAAATGATTGACCCAAAAGGTACTATTTATGCTGTTTCATGTTCACTTGGCAGACCTCGTGACGATGACGATGTGGGTCTCAATGAAGAGTGGATTGGTGCGGAATATCTTACTGACACAGCAACATATTTTGTGTTGGATTTTAAAGAAAATTCAATTACAGTAAATTCTTACGAATTGGGTGAGGATATACCGATTAATACCTTTACAATAACAAAAACAACAGCAGATGGTGGCCATGAGCAAACAGGATTTTTCACATCTGTTAAAGACGGAATTGTAAGATTTTTGGGTGCGGTTTACACAATTTTCAATAATTTTAATTCTTATGACGATTTGAAGGAACATGGCTATAATGTAGAACTTTCAGACTTTTTTGGATAATATAGTAGGGAGCAGATTTTTTAATCTGCTCTTTTCTTATAGAAAAAACGATTTTTTAGTGCAATTTCTGATAATTTAATATATAATATTTACAGGTGATAAATATGGCTGAGTACATTTCAATAGATCGTGTAATAAATAAATTAGATGAGTTTTTTAGCAGAAATGATTACGTTTCTGCTGAAAGCCATATTTTATATTGGCTGGAAGAAGCAAATAAGGTAAAAGACAACCGTGCAAAACTGCTTCTTTTAAACGAATTAGTAGGTCTTTATAGAAAACTTTCAAAAGAAAAAAATGCACTTGATACTGTGGAAAAAGTTTTGGAATTAATAGAAAATATGGGAATTGAAAAAAATATAGGTGCTGCTACAACTTATATTAATTGTGGCACTGTATTAAAAGCTTTCTCAAAACCAGAAGAATCAATTCCACTATTTAAAAAAGCTGAAATTATATATGAATCGGCTCTTGACAGTAATGATGAGCGTTTTGGTGCTCTTTATAACAATATGGCACTTGCATTAGTTGATTTAAAAAGATTTAATGAAGCTTATGTTTTATATGAAAAAGCTATTTCTGTTATGAAAAAAACAGATGGTGGTTTGTTAGAGGTAGCAATAACTTATCTAAATATTGCAAGTGCAAAAGAAGTGGAATTAGGCATTGAAAACAGTGCCGAGGTTATTGATGAATATTTGAAGCTCGCTATGAAAATTTTAGATGAGCACGAAACCAGAGACGGATATTATGCTTTTGTTTGTGAAAAATGTGCATCTGTTTTCGAGTATTACGGCTATTTTTTGTACAATCAGGAATTATTAGAAAGAGTGAGGAGCATTTATGAAAGGTCTTGAGCTTTCTGAAAAATTTTATAATGAATATGGCAAGAAAATGATAGATGACAATTTTTCTCATATTAAGGATTTTCTTGCAATTGGGCTTGTTGGTAGTGGCTCTGAGTGCTTTGGTTTTGATGATGAATTTTCACAAGACCATGATTTTGAACCAGGGTTTTGCATTTTTTTACCTGATGAGAATTTTGTTTCAGAAAAAGATGCATTTCAACTTGAGAGAGCGTATTCAAGGCTACCGAAAGAATTTGAAGGCTATAAAAGAAATTTAATAAATCCTGTTGGTGGAAATCGTCATGGTGTAATAAGAATTTCAGATTTTTTTGAAAGCAAAATAGGCGACAAAAACGGTGATGTTTTAAAAAAAGATTGGTTTTTTATATCAGAACAATTTCTTTTAGAAGCCACAAATGGAAAAATTTTTCTGGATAACTTTGGTCTTATGACAAAAATAAGAAAAAAACTTGAATATCTTCCAGAAGATGTCAGGCTTAAAAAGCTGGCAGGTAATATACTTGTTATGGCACAAGCAGGGCAGTATAATTACCAAAGATGTGTAAAAAGAGAAGATACAGCTGCAGCACAGTTGGCTGTTGTTGAGTTTGTGAATTCTGCTTTAAAGGTGATTTTTCTTCTTAATAAAAAATATATTCCATATTATAAATGGTCTTTTCGTGCCCTTAAAGAGCTTTCGGAATTGTCTGAACTTTATTATGAGCTTGAATATCTTATATCTAGCTCAAATACAGAAAAAGAAGCTAAATTAAAACTAGAAATTATTGAGAAAATTTCAAAACTAATAATAAGTGAACTGAAAAAACAAAATCTTACAGAAGTTTCTGCTAATGAGCTTGAACTCCACGCATATTCTGTGAATGATAAGATAGAGAATACAGAAATAAGAAACTTGAATATTATGTATGCAGTATAAAAAAACAAGGAACAGAAATAATCTGTTCCTTGTTTTTTAGTTGAAGCTTTTAACCCAATTTAATAATGAATCACGATAGACGTTTTCTCTTACAGTACCTAGCATATAGTCAGTTACTGGTCCGTTTTTTCGCATTTTTTCTAAAATTGCTTCTTGTAATTCTTCTATTGTCATTTCTTCATAAGGCTTGTTAAGGTCAATTACAAGCTGGGTTGTTTCTTTTTCTGTTGTATGTTCTGTATTTGTCGGGTTTTCAATTGGGATTTCTTTAACAGTTTTTGTGGTTGCTTCTTTAATCTTAACTTGTTCTGGTGCTTTTTTTATTTCAATAACTTCAATTGGTTTTAAGGTGTCATTTATAAGCTTTGTTGGAATCCATATTTCCCCAGAATTTGCAGAAACTGTTATCTGAATTCTACTACTGTTTACACTTATTTTTTCGCCAGTAAGTGCACCAACATATTCATTTGCATTTTCACAATCAAGATTAAAATTAACTGCGTTATCACTATTGTTAACCGTAATTATTACAGATGTACCGTTAAGTGTTCGCGCATAGGCAAAATGTGTTGTCTGTAGCTCTAATTCTTTGTAATCACCATATAAAAGTGCAGGCGTATTCTGTCGGATTTTACCTAAAGCTGCAATTAATTTAGTGCAAGAATTGTTGTTCAGAGCATCCTTGTAATCTTCAAATTTGAGTGCTGGTCTTAAAGAATCATCTGAACCACGTTCTTTTTTGCCTTCTATACCCAATTCAGAACCATAATAAATTGATGGAATACCTGGGAGGGTGTAGAGCATTATGTGAACTGGTATAAAATGTGATTTATTGTTGAGCTTTGTGTAAATACGCTCGACATCGTGGTTATCAACAAAGGTGTAAAGGCTTAAGTTGTTACCAACCATACCAGTAACATATTTTATTGTATGTGCAATTTCAAAATAGTTGTGGTCATTGTGTGCAGAATATAACGCTTTGTGAAGCATGTAGTTAGTTACAGAATGAAGCGTTCCTTCGTTTGCCCAGCGTGAGTAATTGCCGTGGATTACTTCGCCCATAAGCCAGAAATCAGGTTTTATTTCGTTTGCTACATTTCTTAATGCTTTCATATAGTCAAAGTCCATAACATCTGCCGCATCAAGTCGAAGTCCGTCAATGTCGAATTCTTTTACCCAGAAACGAATAACATCACAAATGTAATCTCTTACTGCAGGGTTTCTCTGATTTAATTTTGCAAGTAAGTCGTAGCCACCCCAGTTTTCATAAGAAAAGCCATCGTTAAACGAGTTGTTTCCCCAGAAATTAACGTTACAATACCAGTCTTTATATTGCGAGTTTTCTCTGTTTTCTTTAATATCTTTAAAAGCAAAGAAATCACGCCCTGTGTGGTTGAATACACCATCTAAAATAACTCTTATACCTTGTTTGTGACATTCGTCTACAAACTTTGTTAAATCCTCATTTGTGCCAAGTCTCGAGTCGAGCTTTTTGTAGTTGGTTGTTTCATAACCATGACCAACAGACTCAAAAAGTGGTCCTATGTAAATTGCATTACAACCAATTCCTTTAATGTGAGGAATCCAGGGTAATAAGGTGTTTAGCCTGTGAACAGGTTTGCTATAAGTGTTTTCTTTTGGTGCACCTGTCATTCCTAACGGATATATATGATAAAAAATGGCTTCATTGTACCACGCCATGGTTTTGCGCCTCCTGAGTTAATTACATATTATATTGTTTAATATTATAACAGTTTTTTTAATAAAATCAATTATTCATTATTCATCAGCGAGTTTACGAGCGACTTCATCATTCATTATTCATTGAA